>JBDLIW010000210.1:0-3097 GCA_039714695.1 Thermodesulfobacteriota bacterium
CTGATGTTTTTGGATGGGCCCTTTCTTGGAGAGCGGCTAAGAATTGTTATCTGATGACCACGGTCGGCAAGTGCTTTGGCAAGTTGCCGACCGATAAATCCAGAACCACCGGTGATAAATATTTTCATGCTTCACGCCTGATCAATTTTAGGTTACATACCCATATCGTGATATCCTAATCGCTACACACTATTGTAAACCTGAAGGGGGTTTGTTGTGCAAACAGAAAAGATAACGGTCGAAAAAGTGGTCAGTGGTGGTTTGGGACTTGCCCGCTTGCAAGACGGAATGGTTGTGATGCTGCCGTACGTCCTCCCTAGTGAAGAGGTTGCCGCGCAGATAATCAAGCGCAAGAAGAAGTATGTGGAGGCGGCTCCCCTGGATATCATGAGTAGTTCTGATCGTCGGATCCCCCCCCCTTGCCCCCATTTCGGGGTCTGCGGCGGTTGTAATCTCCAGCATGCGGATTACGGTTATCAGCTGGAATTAAAAGATGCCATTATCCGTGAGCAGTTGGTTGGGGCCAAGGTGGTAGATGATTCGGATATTGAAGATATAATCAAAAAGCCGGTCCCTTCACCTGAAGAATTTGGTTATCGGCAGCGAATCCGTCTGCAGGTTGACGAGGCGGGAGGGTACGGGTTTTTCCGGAGCCGCAGCCATGAAGTGGAAAGGGTTGAAACATGCCCCCTGGCCAGGCCGGAAATAAACCGTTTCCTGGAAATGGTCCCGGACAGCCAGGCAATGAATCACTTGCTGGAACTGGCCGAAGAACTGGAAGTTATGGCCAGTCCCGGAGACCAGACCCTGATCCTGATCGTTCACCTGCGCCGGAAACCCCGGCCGGCAGACGTGACTGCCGCTCATAGCGTGGCGGATGAATTTGAACAGGTCAAGGCTGTTTATCTTGGCGCGAAAGGCACTCAGACCCAGGGGCCATACTGCGGATTACATGGCGGGGGCTCGGATGAAGGAAGGACCTTGTTGCTGGTCATGCCATTTCCTTCTATTGAACGACATGGCTTGTCTTCCTACGATCTTTGTCAGGAGGCTGGTGGTTTCAGCCAAGTCAACCTTGAACAGAACAATAATCTGATTGCCACTATGCTTGATTGGGTGGATGATCTTTCAGCAACAAGGGGCCTCGATCTCTTTTGCGGGATGGGGAACTTTACGATTCCACTCGCTGCCAAAATGAAGGAAGTTGTCGGACTTGATCTGCAGCGGGCCGCCATCCGCAGCGGGGATAGAAATGCTGAGGCTGCTGGGATTGAAAACTGTTCATTTCGCCAACAGTCCGCTGTGGATGCAATCAAAGAAATTGCTGCGGAAGGGGAGAAGTTCGATCTGGTCCTGCTTGATCCGCCCCGGCGCGGCTGCCGCGAGGTGATTCCTCATCTGGCTGAGTTGGGTAGTCCGGCAGTGATTTATGTCTCCTGCGATCCGGCCACCCTGGCCAGGGATATCAGCGATATGAAGGCGCTGGGCTACGAACTGAAGAAGGTCTTGCCGTTCGATATGTTTCCCCAGACCCATCATCTGGAGACCATGGCTTTACTTATCAGACCTTAGGATGACTGGCTACCCTAAAACCGCACTTTCACTTGTATAGCATTCCTGTAATGCACCTACATCTTGCCATGCCGCAGGATTGAGATCAACAGCCAGAACCCCATAAAAGCCGCGACCACAAAACCGGTCAGGCCGATGATCGGGATCTCGTGCCATTTGGGTGGAATGTCGGCAAGAACGATGAGGGAAGAGGAGACAATCAGGGAGGCCAGGACAATGGCAAAGGCGATACGATTGCTGATCCGGTCGTGGATAAAAAACATCGTCTCCAGCCCCTTATGCTCAAATTCAATTTTCACCTTTCCTTCTCGGGCTTGTTTGAGAATCGCCCGTACCTCCCCCGGGGTTTCCTTGAGTAGACCAAGAAACTCAGTGCCGGCCTCAACAACATCGCCGGCAAGCCGTTTGGGGTTCATACGGCTGAGTTGAATGCGGCGGATAAAGGGCTCGGCATGTTTGACAATCTCAAACTCAGGATCCAACACCAGGCCGACGCTTTCAACGGAACTTAACGCCTTGATCAGCAGAAAAAATTCGGGCTTCAGCTGGATGCCATATTTTGCGACTATGTCCAAAAGCTGCAGCAACAATATCCCTACTTCTAAATGTTGCAGGGATTGATAGAGATGGCGGTCCATAAACTCGGCCAAATCCCGATCCAGTTCTTTTCGGTCAGGCTCTTCCCGGAAATTGGTGATCTTGAGCAGGGCATTGCCGGCTTTCCGCTCATCCCGCTGGACAACGGCGATAATTAAATCAGTGAAATCTTCCTGGTCCTGAAGGCTTATCCGTCCCATCATGCCGAAATCGAGATAACAGATAATATTGTTCGGCAGGAAGAAGATGTTGCCCGGATGCGGATCGGCATGAAAAAAACCATTCACAAAGATTTGTTTGAAGATCAACAAAGCGCCGCGTTTGGCAAGGAGCCGCAGGTCATACTCTTCCTGACCACGCAGGCGGTCAATCTCGGAGGCCTTGATGCCATCGATATATTCCATGGTCAGGATACGTTCTGTGGTTAATTCATGAAAAACTTTAGGAACGTAAATTGTTTCATCGGCTAGAAACAAAGCGGCAAAACGATCAATATGCGAAGCCTCGGTAAGATAGTCTATTTCCTTTTCAATGGTCCGGGCAAATTCTTCGACGATCTTGGTAGGGCGGAGTGCTTCAATTTCTGTCAGGTGGTTCTCCATTAAAGAGGCAAGGTGGAGCATTATTTCAATGTCCACTTCAATAATTGCCCGAATCCCCGGACGTTGGACCTTTACCACTACTTCCTCGCCATTTTTGAGCTGGGCTCGATGGACCTGACCTATGGAGCCTGCGGCCAGAGGGACTTGGTCAAAATGAAGGAAGAGATCATCCGGGAATTTGCCGGTTTCAGCTTTGACTATGTCCCTGGCCTCTTCATATGTGAAAGGAGGAACCTCGTCCTGTAATTTAGCAAGTTCCTGGACATATTCGAGAGGCACCAGATCCGGCCGGGTTGAAAGGAGCTGGCCGAGTTTGATAAAGGTGG
>JBDLIW010000211.1:0-3075 GCA_039714695.1 Thermodesulfobacteriota bacterium
CCGGCCCTTCAGCCAGGTCAAGCAGCTGCTCAAGGCTACCGGACCCATCCTGAATAAAATCTTTAAGATGATGCAAAATATTTTGCCCCACACTACTGTCCACTACTTGTTCAATGCCAGCTTCCAGGAATTTTTGCAAGTATTCAGGAAAAATTATTAAAAATTCAAGTAATTGCTTTTGTTTTAAAGGCAGATTTGCAGGATCGCCGGATTCTTGCTGATTTGTCTTTTTTGCTGCTAAAGATGGGGCAGAAGGACTCTTTTTGTCCAGCTGGTCGATCGGGATGCCCAATTTCTGGCTGAAATGTGAGATGAAGACGGTTTTTTCAATCTGTTTGTCGCCAAGATCCTTGACCATATTATTCAGTTCGGTGGCGATTTTCGTCTTACCCTCAAAACCGAGACCATGTTTTTCTGACAACAGGTTGAAAACGAACTCAGGCAGAGAGGCAGCGTTTTTCAGTTCCAGCTCCAGCACCTCGGCGCCATGCTCCAGGATGAAGGTGTCGGGGTCATGCCCTTCCGGCAGAACACATACTTTAGCTTCGACCTGTTCTGCCAGGAAAATTGGCACCGAGCGCATCGCCGCCTTGATCCCTGCCGCATCGCCATCGAAAAGGATTACTACTTCCCTGGCATATCCCTTGAGAATTCTCACCTGGTTTCTGGTCAGGGCGGTACCGAGAGGCGCTGCCCCGAAATCAAGGCCGTTGGCCGTCAGAGCCAGTAGATCGAAATTGCCTTCAACCAGCAGGCATTGCTGATGCTTGCGGATCGATTCCCTGTTCTGGAAGAGACCGAAAAGCAGCCGTCCTTTATCATAAACCAGGCTCTCGGGTGAGTTCATATATTTGGGCTGGCCATCGCCAAGGATGCGGCCGCTGAAACCCGCCACTTGGCCGGTCATGTTCATTATCGGGCAAAGCAGTCTGTCGCGGAAGCGATCATAAAAGCCCCCTCGATCTTTCTTGACTATCAGGCCCACTTCACAGGCCAGTTCTTTTTCTTTGGGATCGGTTATCTTGGTGGTCAGATAATCCCAGCTGTCAGGGGCAAAGCCCAGTCTGAATTTGCGGACAACTTCATCGGAAATTTTCCGTTCCAGCAGATACTCTCTGGCCTTGGCGGCTTTTGGGTCATTCAGGAGCAATTCGTGGAATACCGCCGCACTTCTTTCCAGGACATCATGCAATCCCGTCCTGTGTCTGGCCCTTTCCTGATCTTTGTGGGAAAGTTGCTTTTCCGGGAGGGTAATGTTGTATTTTCTGGCCAATTCTTTTAAGGCTTCGGGGAAGGTCGTGTTGTGATACTTCATGAAAAAGCTGAAGATATCTCCACCTTCGTTGCAGCCGAAGCAGTGAAACGAACGGCGGGCCGGGTTGACCATAAAAGAGGGGGTTTTCTCGGAATGGAAGGGACAGCGGCCCTTGTAATTGGCCCCGGCCTTTTGCAGAGTGACATGTTCGCCGATTATTTCGACAATGTCGGCGGCTTCCTTGACAAGCTCTACGGATTCGTCTCTGGATGGGAAAGAAGTCATCTTGACACAATATTACAAAGGCAAAAGATTTTCATTAGATGAATGGTGGGCGAATTGCATTTGTGTAATCAAAAAGGGTAGAGTGTCGAGTGAAAAGGAAATGTGTTTTGTGTCGGCGGACAGGATATCTCCTTGTCCAAACGCTCTAATTGAAGCTTAAGGGCGATCATATCAGGAAGGCGGCGTTTGATGGATATTGATATCTCCAAGGTTCTGACCTATGAGATCAAAAAAGAGATTGCTGAGCGCTATTTTGGTTTCCGGAAGCTAATTGAGGAGGATAAGGATGCCCTGGCCCGCTTGATTCGAAAGCAGAGCATTACCACCGAGCAGAAAATTGTTGTCGATCTGGCGAGGATTTACATTATTCTTAAAGACCCGGCGCTGATCGAAAGCTTTCTTGAGCTGTCAGGGCTTGAAGATGCGGTTTTTTTTGATGAGTATATGACCGGTTCGCCGACTATCAGAGAAAGGGTTTTTGCCGGAGTTAAAGCCAAAGGTTTCACCAGAAAGGGTAGATTTAAAAACCTGCTTCTGGGGTGTTACCAGTTGCTGGTGGAACATGTTGACAGATATCGCGAGAAATTCGCAGAACTCCTTGAAGGCCGGGAAGTGATCAGTGAAGAGATCAAGCTTTTTTATCGAAAAAATGATATAGGCAGCATCCTGGGTTTTTTGAGGAGCCTGGATAATTCTGGAAATGATTTACTGGCTGGGCCCGTGCAGGCCGGGGGGGGAGAGGCGCTTAAAAAAAAGATGGAAGTGGTGGCGCCGTCGCCTGTTGAAAGTTTCCTGCCCGTTCTGCCTCCGCTGGCGCCTCTGCCGCAGATCCGCAGGGAAATGAAAAAGCTTGCGGAAGAAGCCCTTGCAGGACATCCCGACGGGTTTGAGATTAAAGGGTAAGCAGGTTTCCATTGATGAGCCAGTCAGGCGAAGCCGGGCCGCAGATTACAAGCCTGTTGTCACCAATGTTTTCCAGTAAATAGCTGATGAGACCATAATGAGCATCGATCCCAACTTTCCAAACCTGTATCTTTCCCTGTTGGCGCTGACCGGCGGTCTTGTCATGCTGGTTGCGGGGGGGGGGGGGCTTGTCTCCGGGGCTGCCAAATTTGCCTTGCGACACGGGATGAGGCTAATGGTCGTGGGCCTTACCATCGTCGCCTTCGGCACCTCGATGCCGGAGCTGTTCGTCAGCATCAATGCCGCGCTCCATGGTCATACCGATATCATGATCGGCAATGTGGTTGGGAGCAATATCGCCAATATCGGGCTGGTCCTGGCTGTATCGGCCTTGCTGATGGCCTTGCCGGTAAATTTCAGGAAAATTCGTAAAGAGATTTTTCTGGTGGTCGGGATCAGTATGTTGGTAGCCGGTATTTCATATCTGGGCTATTTCCAGCGGTTTTTCGGAGTCTTATTTGTCGGGGGATTGATTTTTTATACGGTTAACGCCTGCCGGTCTAAAAACAGCCGGGATGGCAACAGTGATCTTGCCGGGGACCGCACGGGGACGGACTCAAACCTGAAGATCA
>JBDLIW010000212.1:0-3068 GCA_039714695.1 Thermodesulfobacteriota bacterium
GCAGCTTCTTTATTACGGCCCAAAGATAATTGATTTTGCTCTAAAGTAAACATTTTAACCCGCATTCTTCCGCGGGAATGGGCTCCAAATAGTGTGTCGGTAGTGACAATTGGTGTCTGACCGGCGTATTTTATCGGTTGCTATGAAGAGTTTGCAAAAAAATGCAAGCGGGTGACAGTATCTTTTGCCTCTCATAAAGAAGATGGTGTATAATCCTCGGAATAGACACTTGAAATGAGAAAGGGGTAATTTCAAATTCACGTTTTCCGGAGAAGAATATGACCCAACAGGCAGAGATTTCTCAGACCTTGAATGAACTGGTTGATGCCGGTGGCAGTAAATTTGCCGAGCGTCCCTTTGTCAGCTTTGCCTTTAATTCACCGATCACCTATCGGAGTTTCAGGAACAGAGTTCTTGAAATAGCCTCCCTGCTCAGGGAGGCAGGGTTGAAAAAAGGCGACCGGATCGTCATCCTGGCCGAGAACTCTCCCCAATGGGGGATGGTGTATATGGGGGCGGTAAGGCTGGGAGTTGTGGTTGTGCCGATCCTGCCGGACTTTCCCGAGTCGGACGTCTTGCATATCCTCTCCGAGTGCAAGGCCCGGATCCTGTTCATTACCGAAAAGCAGATAGAGAAAATCTCGGAAATTGGTAAGCACAGCATCGAAAAGATAATCACCCTTGATGACTTTAAGGGGTCCGGTGAGACTGCTGAAGTCCAGCCTTTTTCTGAATTTATCGCCGGGTTTGCCGGTGAACTCCCCGAATTTGAGCCGATCGACAAGGATGACCTTGCCAGTATCATTTACACCTCCGGGACCTCCGGTCACTCCAAGGCCGTAATGTTAAGCCATGGTAATTTAACTTCGAACGTAAATTCTGCCAGCGGCCTGGTAAATATCACCCCGGACTGGACCTTTGTTTCCGTCCTGCCCATCTCGCATACCTATGAGTTTACCGTCGGGTTTCTCCTGGCCCTTCGCCAGGGAGCGCGGATTGTCTATTGTGACCAGCGGCCGACCCCGACGATTCTCGGGAAAATATGTGCGGTTGAAAAACCAACCGTCATGTGCGTGGTGCCGATGATCATGGAGAAGATCTATAAAAAGAGGGTGTTGCCCAAAATCAGCAACAGTACGGTACTGAAGGTCCTGCTGGCGGTGCCATTTCTGCGGCCCAGGATTCTTGGTAAAATCCGGGCCAAGCTGGTCGAGTTTTTTGGTGGCGAGCTTCAGCTGATGGCCATTGGCGGCGCTGCTTTGAATTTAGAGGTGGAGAAATTCTTTCACGAATCAGGCTTCCCTTACATAATCGGTTATGGTCTCACCGAGACTGCCCCGATCCTGGCGGGTGGCCCGGCCGGTGATCCTACTATTGCGGTTGGCTCATGCGGCAAAGCCGTTCCCGGTGTGCAGCTCAAGATCGTCAACCCGAAGCCTGAATCCGGCATTGGTGAGGTTCATGCCTTCGGCCCTAATGTAATGAAGGGTTACCAGAATAATCCGGAGGCGACCGCTGAGACTATCGATGCGGAGGGGTGGCTCTCTACCGGCGATCTGGGCTACATTGATGAGCGGAACAATCTCTTCATTACCGGCCGCTCCAAAAGTGTCATAGTTCTCTCGCACGGTGAGAATATCTACCCGGAAACCATTGAAGATAAGATCAACAGCTCGATCTATGTCGCCGAGTCACTGGTAACCGAGGCCAACGACAAGTTGCTGGCCTCGGTATTCCCTGATTATGAGTATTTAGACCTGGAGACAGCAGGTAAGACCGAGGCGGAGAAGCATAGTTATCTTCTTGATATTCTTAAAGATATTAAGAGGACGGTTAACCTGCAGCTTCCTGCTTATTCGCAGCTCCATAAAGTCGTAGAACGGCAGGAACCGTTTATCAAGACTGCCACCCATAAGATCAAAAGGTATCTATATCAGGAGTCGACCTGATAATTATCTAACTCTAAAAGGGGAAGTTGTTAGCCAATGTACAACCCTTCTGCTTTTTTGATTTCGTCTGCCGCCCTGACCAGTATCTTTAGTTTTTTCTTCGGAGGGTATTTCCGGGAGAGGGAAAAGGCTTATCGCTACTGGATTCGTTATCTGGCCTATGATGTGGAGCACGGTCCTGAAAATGAGGTCAAGACCCTCTGTGCCGAATTTGAGTCGAAGGACAGGGTATTCAGACAGGCCAAGGGGTTGCTGTTGATCCTTCTCCTGACCCTCTTCATCGAGTTTGTAATTTTTCAGTTCTACTCTTTCCAGTTTATCCGGGAGTCCTCTCCGTTGTACGAGCCCGGCGCCCTGCACACCTACACGTGGTTCTGTACGATGATCGGGATTATCGTGCTGATAAATTTCCTGGAGATGCTCTATATCTGGGTGGCTTTTTCACGCAGTGCCCGGTTCCCTTTTTTCAGGTTGAGGCATCGGGTGTCCGGGCAGGACCGATTGGCGATGCTCTGGCAGAAGTTTGGCTGTGCCTCCTACAAAAGAGAGGAGCTCAACAGCAATCGAATTCCGGAGATGTTTTACCGGGAAAGTGAAAAATCAGATCCTGCTGATCGGCAGGACTTAAGCTGAACCGATGATCCCCCTGGATGGAAATTATGTCGCAATAATTATGGTCATGGTCGGCATCGTTCTGATGTCGGCCTCGATCAGCGGCGGCCTGCGCCTTAACCGGGACCTGCCCCCTGAACTCCACCGGCGCTGGGGGCTGCTAACCGCCTTCATGATCTTTTTTGACGTGGGCTATATTGCCTTTGTCTTCCTTTTATTATCCGATATTGATTTCCCCATTGATATCCTGATTGGCCTGATCCTTCTCGGTGGGGCTGTTTTTGTCTTCCTGTTCATCAAACTTTCGGAATTTACAGTCGGCAGGATGAATGATACCCAGCAACAGCTGGAAAATGCCAACGAGCAGTTCAAAGACAGCAACGAGGGGCTGGCCCTGCAGATCAGGGAGCGTGAGGAGATGAGTGCGGAACTGCGCAAGTCCAAGGCGCATCTGGAAAACATCTTCAACAACTCTATACCCCTCTGTATTACCAATAGCGATCAGGA
>JBDLIW010000213.1:0-3032 GCA_039714695.1 Thermodesulfobacteriota bacterium
TTCTCAACAGAAGGGCATTCCGCCAGGGCATCATCAGCATTGGGTTTCAGTGGAATTGATTTGCCGGCCCGAATGACCGCGTCGGCGGTAACCAGTACTTTTGCCTCGCAGTCCTGGATTCTGCTTTTCAGGGCCTTGGAAGAAAAACCGGCGAAAACGACACTGTGGCTGGCGCCGATCCTGGTGCAGGCCAAAAGGGTAATGGCCAGTTCGGGGATCATCGGCAGGTAGACGGAAACCCGGTCGCCGCGCTTGACGCCCATCTTCTTCAGGACATTGGCTACTCGGCAGACTTCGGTATGCAGCATCTGGTAGGTATAGACCCTGACGTCTTCGTCAGGTTCGCCCTGCCAGATGATGGCGGCCTTGTTGCGCCGGCCGTCGGTCAGATGACGGTCGAGGCAGTTGGTGGAAATATTACGCTTGCCGTTAACGAACCAGTTTATTTCCGGTTTGTGGAGGTCGGCATCAAGGACCTTGTCCCATTTTTTATCCCAGGTCAGCAGTTCTTCGGCCCGGTCGCCCCAATACCTTTCAGGGTCTTCCATGGAACGTTTATAATGGGCCTCGTATTCCTCCATACTCTTTACATATGCCTGGTCCTTGCCTTCTGAGGGTGGCTGAAATACTCGATCCTCGGTAGATAGACTGGTGATTTTTTCGTCGTTACTCATGTGTCCTCCTGGAATCGCTTTAGAGATTAACCGGTCAAAACGGCTTGTTGCGGCAGTCCAGATATACTTAAATCCCACTGCCAGGGGAAAAAGAGTCAGCCCATTTGATAACTAAAATGGGGGTCTTCGGTCAAGCCAAAAAAATAAATAATAATGGTTACTTCTTCTTTTTTAAGTTTAAAGTGGGTAAGGGATATTGTTACTGTCAAGAAAAATGAACCATAGAGATTCTACCTTAAATGATCAAAGAAGAGTCGATAGAATTTTTCAGTAAAGTCCTGCCTTTCAGCATGATGGCAAAGCAGGATCTTGCCTTGCTGGTTGAATCCACTTCCATGGATTTCTTCCCTCGGGGAGAAAAAATTCTTAAACAGGGCGGATCGCCCAGTAAACATCTTTACATAATAAAAAAAGGCGGGGTCAAGGTCTATGTGGAATCGGAGCAAGGAGCTGAGACCATTATCGACTACCGCAGCGAGGGCGAGCAGTTCGGGATTCTTTCCCTGGTTGGTGGAGACCGGTCCAGGGCTAATGTTGTCGCCTTCGAAGATACCATTGCCTATTTGATTCCCCGCGACGTGATCCTGGCGGTTTTGCAGAAGAACCCGTCGGTAAACGAATATTTCCTGAAATCCTTCGTTATCAACTTCATTGACAAATCCCATGATGAGGCCCGACAGAGAGTTGTCGGTATCGGCAGCGGTGAGCAGCTTCTTTTCACCACCACGGTAGGAGACTTGCTTCGGCGGGACCCGGTAACCGTCGCCCCTGATGTTCCCACCAGAGAAGTCGCCGCTGAAATGGTCAGGCAGGGGGTCAGTTCTGTTGTCGTAGTTGATGGGAATGAGCGGCCAACCGGCATGGTGACTGATCGGGATTTCCGGGAAAAGGTGGTGGCCGGGGGGACTGACCCTGGGGAACCGATAAAGAATGTAATGAGTTCCTGTCTCTACTCGGTAGATAGCGGTGAATACTGCTTTGAGGCCTTGTTGAAGATGATGCGCTACCGGGTCCATCACCTGCCGGTGATCGATAAGGGCAGTTTGCGGGGAATGATCACCAACCACGATTTTATGGTGCTGCAGGGTATGTCTCCGACAGTACTGGTAAAGGACATCGAAAATGCCAGGGTTACCGAAGATCTCAAGAAGACCGCGCCGAGTCTTTGGAAAGCAGTTGCCGGCCTCTTAAGGGAAGGGGCCAGGGCCCACAATGTCACCGGCTTTATCTCCGAACTGGCGGAAAAGATGATCAACCGTTTGCTGGATATTCTCGAAGAAGAGATCGGTAAACCTCCCTTGCCGTACACCCTTTTTCTGTATGGGGCAGGGGCTCGTCGTGAGCTTGTGCTTGATCTTGATATAAGGCTTGGAGCTGTTATTGAAGATACCGACGATCCGGAGCTGGCGGAACTGGCAGATAAATATTTTAGAGTTCTTCGTAGTGAACTTGAGGAAAATCTTCGGGAATGTTGCGCAAAGGCCAGCCCGGAGAAGATTTTTATGGCCAACTGCCTAAAGAGTATGGGTAAATGGCAAGCCGGTCTGAAAAACTGGAGAGCGGAGATTCGTGACGGCTTGCCCCTGGCCGAGCTTTTTGAGATGCGGGCGATAAGGGGGGATTCGGTCAGGACTGAAATCCTGCGAAACTCTATTGTTAACGGTGACGGGCCAAGCAGAGAAATGATGAATTATCTTGGCAAGGCGATTATGGAGCATCGGCCGCCACTGGGGTTCTTTAAGAAATTTGTGGTTGAAAAAACCGGTGAACAGCGAAATAAATTCGATCTCTATAATAACGGCATAAGGCCCCTGGTCGGTGCAGTACGTTTCTTTTCGGTTGAGACCGGAGGGGAGTCTGTTTTGACGCCCCGTCGCCTGAAAGAACTGGGTAGCAGTGGGTATATTGAACAATCCGAAGATATTGCCCAGGTCATGGACTACATGTTCACCTTGCTGGTCCACAAACAGCTTCAGCAGATAGATGAAGGTGGAGTCCCCGACAGTTTCATAAATCCCGATATTTTGACCGATCTTGAAAAGAAGACTTTAAAGGAAGCGTTTCTGCTGACCGGGGCCCAATTCGACATTATTGAGAGATATAACTGGCATGAAAATCGTTGACAAATCCTTGGCTGGTGGTAGCTTGTTAGGAAATATACCTACTTGCGCGATGTGCTACAGTGTGGTATACGAATCGAAGGTCTGAAAATGGTTTCGCTGCTGGCAAGACTTTTTGGCGCTGAACAGCAGGGCTTGACCAAGTTGATGCGGCATCATCTAGGTCTCAGGAAAAGGATCGATCTGACGAGGCCCGTCAAAGAAACTGAATTTGTCGCATTTGATACGGAACTGACCG
>JBDLIW010000214.1:0-2994 GCA_039714695.1 Thermodesulfobacteriota bacterium
ACGGTGTACGCCAGACCGTTACTGCTTGAGTCGAGATATGGATTGTCAATCTGGTAGGGATCGCCGGTCAGCACCACCTTGGTCCCCTCCCCGGCCCGGCTGATCACGGTCTTCACTTCGTGGGGCGTCAGGTTCTGGGCCTCGTCGACAATCACATACTGGCGGGGAATGGAGCGCCCCCTGATATAAGTCAAGGCCTCCAGTTCAATAACATTATCGTTCATCAGTTTGTCGATCTTCTGCCTGACCGTTGCGTCTCCGTTGTCATCGGCCTTTCGGCGCGCTGGGGAGGTCATCAAAAAGATGAGGTTATCGAAGATGGGCTGCATCCAGTGGGCCAGTTTTTCATCCTTGTCCCCGGGCAGATAACCGATATCCTTGCCCATGGGAATTATCGGCCTTGAAACAAGGATTCTTTCATAGCGTTTGAAGTGCAGGGTGGTCTCAAGGGCGGCCGCCAGGGCCAGAAGGGTCTTACCGGTGCCGGCCTGGCCAACAATGGTTACCAGCTGCACATCGGGGTCCATCAATAACTCAAGGGCCATCCTCTGTTCTTTGTTCCGGGGGGTTAAACCGAAAGCCTCTTTGTAATCCGGGATCAGGGGTACCAGCACCCCGCCATCGGACGACCGGGCCAGGGCGGTGTGCTTTTCATCCAGCTCGTCAATCAGCATGACAAATTCATTGGGCTCCGGGGAACATGCTTCGACTTCAAGACGCCTTTCGGCATAAAACCTGTCAATTTCAGCCCCGGAAACCTTCTGCTCGCAATGTCCGGTAAAAAGCTCGTCAAAATTGACCTTCTGCTTTTCGAAATCCATCACCCCGATACCCAGAGCGTCGGCCTTGAGCCTGGCATTTATATCCTTGGAGACGAAAATAACCTTCTTGCCCTGCTGAACCAGGGTGAAGGCAACGCCGACAATTCTGTTGTCCGGGACTTTCATGTCCATACCATGATCGATCAGGTCCCGTTCGTGGTAGATCATTAGAATGCCGCCGTTGTCCATCGGCACCCCTTCCCCCAGGTTGCCCCGCTGCCTGAGCGCATCAAGCTCCCTGATTACCCCCCGGGCATTTCTGGCCAGCTCGTTATTCTGCGACTTGAAATTATCCAGTTCTTCGATAACCGACATCGGCAGAACCACCACGTTATCGGTGAAGGAGGTAATGGAATCGGCATTATGGAGAAGCACATTAGTATCGAGAACGAAGTATTTTTGCATCGAGGTTTCCCTTATTTGTAGCCAGAGGATGAACAATTCCGGCCCAGTGGAATTATGTGGAATTATTGAGAGGCTCTTAATATTGTTCCGATAAAATTTAGTAATAGTTGGTGGTTGAGGCAACAAAAAAACATCTAAGCGGACGATGAAATTTACAGTCCTGCAAAAAATATCCTTAAAAATCGACCGTTTGACGATTTTTTCATCATTTTTTCCGCGACTATGCTATAGAATACGGTCATGAGAATCGCACTTGTACAAATCAACCCGCATATCGGCAATTTTCCCCATAACTGTGAAAGAATTGTCCAGGCGTCGGCCCAGGCCCGGGAAAAGGGTTGTGACCTGGTTGTTTTCCCGGAACTGTCGGTCAGCGGTTATCCGCCCCAGGATCTGCTGGAGCGACCATCATTTCTGGATGACCATGACAGGGCCCTCACCCACCTTATCAAAAAGATCAAAGGGATCGGCGTCATGCTCGGGGCCATTACCAGGCACACCGACGGGCATGGCAAACCACTGCACAACAGCTGCCTGCTCTTCGAGAACGGCATGGTGCTGGCCAGAGCCCACAAGCAACTCCTGCCCTCCTATGATGTCTTTGACGAAGCCCGTTATTTCGAACCAGGGGGACCAAGTGTGCCGGCCCATTACAAGGGTCTGAACATTGTCATGACTATCTGTGAAGATATCTGGAACGACAAAGACATCTCCCAGCAACGTCTCTACGCAGCGGACCCCATCGCCGAAATCCCCTCTTCGCCCGCCGGCAGAGCCGATCTACTGATCAACCTGGCGGCCTCACCATTTCGGTACGGGAAGTCAGAACTCAAACAGGAAATTTTCAGCAACGTCTGCCGTAAACACAGCCTGCCGCTTTTGTATGTGAATCAAGTAGGCGGCCAGGATTCTCTGCTTTTCGACGGCGGCTGTATGGCCATCAACAGTTATGGCCAGGTGATGGCGGCAACCGACCGGTTCAAGGAAGATATCCTGATAATTGATTCTGATCGTCTCCATAACCGATCGGAAAAATCAATCCACGAAAAAGACGAAATGGCCGATGTCTTCAGGGCCCTGATCATGGGCACCAAGGATTACGTTAAAAAATGCTGTTTCAAAAAAACCATTATTGGACTTTCCGGAGGGATCGACTCGGCCCTAACCGCAGTCATTGCCTGTGCGGCGCTGGGCTCGGAAAATGTCACCGGTGTTTCCCTGCCTTCCCCCTATAGCTCGGATGAAAGTATTGATGATGCCCGGCAGCTGGCAGCCAACCTGGGAATTAAGCTGGAAGTCATTCCGATCACTTTCATTTTTCAGGCCATGCTGAAAACCCTCGAACCGTTTGTCGGCGAACTAGAGCACAATATTACCGAGCAGAATCTCCAGGCCCGTATCCGGGGTAATATCCTGATGGCCCTTTCCAATAAGCGCGGCGCCATGCTCCTGTCAACGGGTAACAAATCTGAAATGGCCGTCGGCTACTGCACCTTGTACGGCGACATGAGCGGCGGCCTGGCCCTCATCTCGGATGTGCCCAAACAGATGGTTTACAGCCTGGCCCGTTACATAAACCACAACCAGGAAATCATCCCGGACAGGACCATTACGAAACCGCCCAGCGCGGAACTTGCCCCGGACCAGAAGGACCAGGATGATCTGCCGCCCTATGAAATACTCGATCCTATTCTCAAGGCCTGGCTGGAAAAAAACAACAGCATCGACGAGATTATCGAGATGGGTTTTGCCCCGGAAATAGTCAACG
>JBDLIW010000215.1:0-2987 GCA_039714695.1 Thermodesulfobacteriota bacterium
CTGGCGGATCAGGCAGCGGAGATACCAGAAGAGACAGATCAACCAGCCATGCTCCTGGCCCGGCAGTCCGTCATCGGCTCGATAGCGCAGGGGTATGCCGCCGATCATCAGCTCCTGTTCAATGGTCCTGATGGTCTTTACCACCCTTGGATCATCGGTGGGTAGAAAGCCGACCAGCGGGATTTGCAGCAGGGCGGCATCAACCTCTTCCGTCTCATAATGCTGGGTAAAGCCCCGCTGGGGATTGTAGGCCTTCTCCAGGACATCGGTATGGACAGCATCGCGCTCCCGCCGCCACTTCTCAAGATCGGCCGGGAATCCGTAATGCTCGGCGATCTTGATGCCGCGGTCCAGGGCCACCCAGCACATCACCTTGGAATGAGTGACATGGTAGGGGCCAGTCCGCAGCTCCCAGATACCGTTATCTTTGTCGCGCCAGATCGACACGACCTTATCGACCAGCCTGCGGACAAAGACCCAGTACTCGGGGTCGATCTTACCGACCAGCCGGGACATCGAAAAGATCATATCCAATAGCTCGCCATAGATATCGTGCTGGTTTTGGCCGATGTTGAACTGGCCCGTCAGTACCGGCCTGGAGCCTTTATAGCCGTTGAGATGGTCAAGGGGTTTTTCCCCGGCGGGTGGTACGGGCTCGCGCAGTTTGTAGAGGACTTCCAGGTCACCACTTTCATTTTGCCGGCCCAGTTTTTTGAGCCATTCCATGTAGAGTGAAACTTCTTTGGTGTGACCCAGTTCAAATAGGGCCTGCAAGGTCATGCTGGTGTCCCTGACCCAGCTGAACCGGTAATCCCAGTTCCGCTGACCATAGATAATGGTGGGAAGAGAGCAGGAAGCCGCGGCTGCAATCGCCCCGGTCTGGCGGAACTGGAGCAGTTTTAAAACCAGGGCCGCCCGGTCGAGATCATCCTGCCAGAAACCCAAGCTTGGATATTTGCCGGTTTCCTGGGCCCGAACCCAGCGGAGCCAATATTGCTCGGTCTCATCAAGAAGCCTTGCGAGATAGTCAGTAGTGGGCGGGCTCTGCCCATCACCATAAACCGCCGACAGCCAGACTGTTTCACCCTCGGCAAGTTCGAGGATAAACTTGTCGTCTTTTTTTTCGCAAGTAGCGGAGATGAAGAGGCTGATGGCTTCGCCCCCACTGGTCAGTTGCCACAGCCCTTCCGCGACTTTCCGCCACTCGGGAATATTAAGGCCGTATTGGAACCGGGGTGAAAATTCGATTTCGATCCTGACCTGACCATTTCTCCCCTTGAGGCACCGATTGACCATACTCCTGGCCGCCGGGTCTTTTTCCGTCTGGGGTCCGATCGGCATAAAATCGAGCAGTTCAAACTCACCCGAGGATGTCCGGAAACCGGTCTTAAGGATGTTGGTGCGGGGAAGATATTTCTGGACGGAATCCCAGGGCTCAACGGGCTGGACCCGAAAGCGCCCCCCTTTTTCATCATCAAGAATTGCCGCAAAGACCGAAGGTGAATCCATGTACGGCAGGCACATCCAGTCGATGGAGCCGTCAATGCCGACCAAGGCCAGGGTCCGGCCATTGCCGATGATGCCGTAGTTGTCGATCTTTTTATAGCCCATGCCCACCTCTATTCCACCGAACGTCCGGTCGCGACTGGCTTACTCTGTACCTTTGCCTTAAAACACGATCATCTTGGCTGTTTAAAAATCATCCACGGCTATCGCCTTGAGCATAGCCTCGTAAGCCGCCCGCAGTTGCAGTTCTTCGTTTTGATCAATAATCTTTTCATTGAGGGCCATGTCAATTAATTCCAGCTCATTTACCGGCTTGAGGCCTCTCTCCTTCAGGCCATTCCGGGCCTTTTTCTCAATACCGGCAACACTCGTCTGCTGCTGAAAAGCCTGCTCAATTCTGCCCAGTCCATCATGGTCGTCGGTCGAGATAAATATGCCGCCGGTGAGACGATCACGGGCCGCGGTCGGCTCGAGAAACAGACCGACCATCCGCCCACCCAGCCTGTCACCAGGAGGGTGGTAACGCCTGCCGAGCGGAAAGATCAGGAAGCCCAAGGCCCGGGCCAGGAACGGCGCCGGAAAATTTCGTAAAAAACAGGCCAGCTGTTCCTGGGCTTTAAATAGGGCATCCTGGCAGACCCAGTCCAGCAAAGCCTCATCCTTTTCGGGGCAACCCTGGTCATGAAATCTTTTAAGGGCCGCACTGGCTATATACAGCTGGGCCAAGATATCTCCGAGCCGGGCCGAGAGTTTTTCCTGCCGTTTCAAGTTTCCCCCAAGGATCAGCAAGGCAGCATCTGAGGCCAGGGCCAGCGCAGAACTCAGGCGCACAATCTGCCGGGCATACTTCCCGGCCCTACCTTTAAAAGGAGACCGGGACAGGCGACCGCTACCCAACGCCAGGAGAAAAGCCCGAACCATGTTGCTGATCCCAAACCCGAAATGACCCCAGAAGGCCTTGTCAAAATCACGCAACCCCCCATCGCAGTCTTCGTCCGCCAAAGCTTTCATCTCTGCCAACAGAAAGGGGTGGCAACGGATCAGCCCCTGACCGAAAATGATCAGGCTACGGGTCAGGATATTCGCCCCTTCCACGGTGATGCTGATCGGGATTGACTCATAATAGCTGCCCAACAGGTTCCGGGGCCCCAGACAGATCGCGGTCCCGCCAAAAACATCCATGGCATCATTAATGATCCTCCGCATCTTTTCCGTGCAGTGATACTTGGCAATGGCCGAAATCACCGATGGCTTTTCCCCCCGGTCCAAAGCCTGGGCAGTCATCAACCTTACCGCTTCGATGGCATAGGTGCTGCCGATGATCCTCGCCAGAGATTCCTCTACTCCCTCGAAATAACCGATCGGGGTTTTGAACTGTCTGCGGATGCGGGCATAGGCCCCGGTACTCCTGGTAGCCAGTTTGCCAAGCCCGGCCGAAAGGGCCGGCAAAGAAATCGACCGGCCATCGGCCAAACACTCCA
>JBDLIW010000216.1:0-2964 GCA_039714695.1 Thermodesulfobacteriota bacterium
TGGACGTTCTTTCGGAAGTTGCCAAAACGGCTCTGCCCCCCGTGGGTCCGCTCAACCTGTCGGCCAGTATCGCCTCCAAGGGCGAGACTTTAGAGGCCAAGAGGATAAAGATCGATCTTACCGACGAAAAGATTCAAGCAACGGTTGCCGGATCCGTGGGCGATCTGCTCAAGTTCAAGGAGGTCAATGCCGATATCGATCTTAGGATTGAATCCCTGGACGTTCTTTCGGAAGTTGCCAAAACGGAACTGCCGCCTTTAGACCCGCTCAACCTGTCGGCCAACATCGTCTCCAGGGGAGAGACCTTCGAGGCCAAGGAAATCAAGTTGGATCTTGCCGGCGAAAAAATCCAGGTTAAAATTGCCGCTTCGGTCAGAGATCTAATGACCGTGGCCGGTATCAATGCGGATGTCGATATCAACGTCGATTCACTGGCCTCCCTGGATGCCATCGTAAAACAAAAACTGCCCAAATCCGGACCGGTGGCGCTGGAGGGGAACATATCCAGTGAGGGGTTAAAATCACCCGTAAAGATCACCACGGTGATCAAAAGCGATGGTGTTAAGGCAAATCTCAACGGCAGTATTGCGGATATCCCGGCGGCCGACGGCATTGACATGACTTTCACGGTCGAGGCTGATTCCATGCAGAAAGTGGGCCGGTTGTCAGGATTACAGCTCCAAGGCCGGGAGCCGTTGAAACTGGAAGGCAGATTCACCGCCGCCCAAAAAGCTTACCAGCTGGCAGGCTTACACCTGCAGGCGGGTAAGCTCAAGGTAGACGGAAAGGCCGCCTTCAAGCCGGCGAGTGAAGCCGGGGGTAGGCCGCAGCTTAGTGCAGAAATCAACGTGGGAGCGCTTGATTTGAGCAAGCGACAGAAACAGAAGCAGAAGGATAGCTCGGAGGAATCAGAGCCCAGTTCCACAAGTAACGAAACGGAAGCAGGCCAACAAGAGAGTGACGTGAAAGAGAGGTTGTTTCCTGGCGAACCGCTTCCTTTCGAGTCATTAAGGGCTGTGGATGTAGACGTGGATATAACCGTAGCGCGCCTGACGACCCTTCAGGTTCAGCTTGAGGATCTGGCCGTCGGTTTGACCTTGGACAACGGATTGTTGGGTTTAGCGCCAATACAGGCCAAGGTAGGCAATGGCACTTTCAGCGGTGAAGCCGTACTTGACGCTCGAAATACGCCGGCGGCTCTGTCGGTGGATTTGCATCTCGCGGATGCCACATTTCGCGATTTTGGCGGCAACCTTGATTTGCTGGTCGATCTGGACGGCAAGGGCGATTCCGTGGCGGCCATCATGGCGGGTCTGAACGGCGTTCTTGAGGTAGACATCCAAGACGCCACGCTGAAGAAATCGATCATGACCAGTTTTGGTTCGGACCTGCTCAGTCACCTCAATCCTTTCGATAAGGATGAAGACAAAATCGAACTGATTTGCGCAATTGCCCTGTTTAACATCAGCGACGGGATGGCGGACGCTAAACACAAAATCGCCGCCCAGATGACGGATGTTACCTGGTTCGGTGGGGGCGAGATCGATCTTAAAACGGAGGAGATCGGTTTCCATTTCAAACCTAAAGCCCGCAAGGGTTTGGGCATCAGTCTTGGAAGCCTTGCGAGCCTGGTGAGTGTCGGCGGAACCTTGGCCGACCCGAAAATCCGGTTAAACCTGAAGGATGTGGCCGTAAAGTATGGTAAATATCTTGCTGCCTCGGCCACCGGAGGGCTTTCCCTGGTGGCGGACCTGTTGTGGAGTAAAGTAAAGGCGAACACGGATGTTTGCGCCGCAATTTTAGAACATTTGGAAACCGAGGAAGAAGCCGAACAAGAGCATAAAGAGTAGCCGGTCAAGCAGCCAGCAGTTATATAGTAAAATCCGGGCCTGGAGTATCCCCCTATCACCGTGCCTGATGCCAACAATTTACGGAGAACGTAAATGAATCTGAAAAGACGTCATTCCCAATCAACACCATCACGGTTTCCCGGCACCTGGTATCGGCATGCGTTGCTGGGCATGTCACTCATGGTCACCTTTTTCGGGCTCTGCGCCCCAACCGCCAGCAGCACCGAAATCCCGCTTCCATTTATTAGGGAGTCTTTCTCTGGCGACCTTCCCGATTTGAAGAAACGACGCGTGGTTCGTGCACTGGTCGTGTTCGGGCCGACGGACTTTTTCTTCAACAAGGGCAATCCCAGCGGCATTCAGGTGGATCTGCTCAAAGAATATGAGAAGCACCTGAACAAGAGCACCAAACGTGAATCCGAAAAGATTCATGTGGTTTTCATCCCTGTTTCCTTTGACCGGCTCATCCCCGATCTGCTGGCCGGCAAGGGAGACATTGCCGCACATTTTCTGACCGAAACCAGCAAACGGAAGAAAAAACTCCTGTTTGCGTCAGGACGAAAAATGGAGGTTAATGAACTGGTCGTAGCACATAAGGACCAGACACTGTCGGAGCACATCGACGGGCTGGCGGGCAGAAAGATGTATGTCCTGCCCGGCAGCAGCTACCTTGAGCACCTTCAGCAAATGAACCGGTATTTCAAAGGTCGGGGACTCAAACCCATTGATGTGCAGACTGTGGACAGTCATCTCAGTGGCGAAGACATCCTGGAAATGGTCAATGCAGGGGTAATCGGCATGACCGTGATTGATGACTACAAAGCCAGACTCTGGTCCCAGGTACTTCCTGATATCCGGGTTCAGGAAAACCCTGCTGTCAGCCAGGGCAACTATCTGGGCTGGGCCGTGCGCAAGAGCAACCCCAAGCTGGCCGCTGACCTCGGTGTATTCTGGAAAAAGGTACAGAAAGGCTCGCTGATGGGCAACATTCTGATCAAGCGCTATTACAAAAGCACGCGCTGGATTAAAAATCCCGGTCGAGAACAGTCCAGAAAAAAATTCATGCATTTGCTGGAGCTGTTCAGGAAATATGGTGATAAATACGGCTTCGATG
>JBDLIW010000217.1:0-2953 GCA_039714695.1 Thermodesulfobacteriota bacterium
GGTCACCGGCGACTATCTGGCCGAAGATCCGCTCTGCTGGCTGGACCATAAATAAGATACCGATATCATTATGCAATCCGCATGAAAATTCTTCTGGTAAACCCCCCCAACAGCGGCCGCAGCATCCCGGAAGAACGCTACGGAATTGACTCGATCAAGCAGATCCTCCGCGGTGAACCGCTGGCCCTGGAAGTTCTGGCCGGCAACCTGGAAGATTTTGAAGTCAGGATCATCGACCTCAAGGCGGCTCCCGACACTCTCGATGAGGTTCTGGCTGAATTCAGGCCTGATATCGCCGGCCTGACCGGGGTAACCTGCGAGGCCAATTCTGTCCTGAACCTGGCCGGAAAAATCAAGGAAAGCTGCGGCGCAACCACGGTGGTTGGCGGTATCCACGCCTCCAATGACCCGGAATTTTTCAACCGCAGCGAAGTTGACTTTATTGCCGTCGGACTGGGCAAAGCCAGTTTCCGGGAACTGGTTCTGGCCCTGGCCGCAGGGGAAAAGTCTCCGGCAATTCCCGGCATTGCCCCAACCAGTCCGGGTAACAAACTGATCTTTACCCCGAGAAACTTTTCTACCGCCGACCTGATCGATGACAAGCCACCGGCTTATGATCTGGTCAGCCAGTATCGCCCTGAATACTACCTGCCCCGCTTGCAGATCGATATGGGCTTCGTGGTAACGGCCTTCGGTTGCCCCTTCAACTGCTCATTCTGCTGTATCGGCGGTCTGACCGGCAATCGCTACCTGACCCACGAGACAGCCTCGGTAATCCGTGACATTCGGTCGCTGGGTGACATCCCGGTGATCCGGCTGCTGGACGCCAACACCTTCGGAGACATCGACCACGCCCGAAAACTTTGCGAAGCCATTCTTGACGCCGGCATCAAAAAGCAGTTCTTTGCCGATGTCCGTTCCGATACGGTAGTCACGCACCCGAAACTGATGCAACAGTGGAAAGATGCGGGCCTCAGGGCCGTTATTATCGGCTTCGAGGAGATCAGCGATGAAGGCCTGAAAAAGATGAATAAGGCAAATCTAGCCGCCGTAAACACCGAAGCAATTTCGATCCTCCATGAGATCGGCATTACGATCATCGGTGATTTTATTGTTTCACCGGATTACACTGAAAATGATTTTGAGAAACTGGGCAACTATATCACCGAAAACAAAGTTGACCTGCCAATGATTACCGTGATGACTCCCCTCCCGGGAACCCACCTTCATCGTGAGATTGCCGATCAAATAATCATTGACGACCTCGACTACTATACGTTAACAAATGCAGTCGTTCCGACCTTGCTTGACGAAAAGGTTTTTTATGAACACTATGCTGCTCTTTTGAAAGAAGGGCACGCTGGAGCAAAACTTTAGGAAACCATGGAAGTTTACATTAACGATATAGCTGCTTTTTTGCCCAATGGGCCTGTCGCCAACGATGAAATGGAGACAGTACTGGGGATGATTAACGGCCTGCCGTCCCGGACCCGCAAAATTATTCTGCGCAACAACGGGATTGAAAATCGCTATTATGCAATCGACCCCGTTTCAGGCAAGACCACCCACACCAATGCCCAGATGGCGGCAGAGGCCGTCCGGGCCTTAAAACCATCCGGGGATTTCAGCCCGGAGAAAATTGAATTGCTCTGTTGCGGCACCTCAGCGCCCGACCAGTTCATGCCGGGCCACGCATCGATGGTCCACGGGGAACTTGGCGAGGGGAAGTATGAAATAGTCAGCACCTCCGGCATCTGCCTTTCCGGTATATCCTGTCTTAAATATGCCTGGATGAGCGTTGCGCTCGGTTTAACTGCAAATGCCGTGGCAACCGGCTCGGAGCAGTCTTCCTCTTTTATGCGCTCCCGGATGCGCAATTCAATCAGCCCTGAAAAAGCAGCTGAACTCGAAAAGCTGCCGGCCCTGGCCTTTGAAGCCGATTTCCTCAGATGGATGCTTTCCGACGGCGCAGGAGCGATCTACCTCTCTCCTGAAAAAGCCCCGGACCGCTTGAACTTGCGGGTGGAATGGATTGAAATCATCTCCCATGCAGACGAAATGGAAACCTGTATGTATGCAGGGGCAGTCAAGGAAGATGATGGCAAGATCAGGGGGTGGCGGGAATTCGAATCAATGGAAGAATCCATCGAGGCGGACTCTCTCTTCGTTAAACAGGATGCCAAGCTTCTCAACCAGGAGATTATCCCGGTTGTCATCAACCGTTCTTTCCCGCATTTTATTGAAAAATATAATTTGAAGCCCGAAGAAATAGACTGGTTTTTACCGCACTATTCATCCGATTACTTCAGACAGATAATTTGTGACCATTTAAAAGATATGGGCTTTGAGATACCGGCTGAGAAATGGTTTTCAAACCTGGAGCAGAAAGGAAATACCGGTTCCGCCTCGATTTATATTATTATGGAAGAACTCTTAAAGTCAGGTCGACTGAAGAAAGGTGATCGTTTACTCTGCTTCATCCCGGAAAGCGGCCGGTTTTCCGTGGGCTATATGCTTTTTACCGTGGTGTAGACCTTAACGGTTTACCAACTCTTATCCCCCCCAACACCCTTTATTCTTCGATAAGGGAATCAACCGGGAAGATGATATTGATCTTGTCTTTATTGATATCAATAAATCCCGCCTTCAAGATAACCTCACCGGTCTTCACATGTTCAACGACGGCATCAGTCACTGCAAAAAAGACTTGGTGGCAACGACATAATCGGTTAACCGAGACCCCTGGATCAGGTCAATATTGCCGGTTATCCGATACTTCTTAGTTAGAATGATAACCGCTGTAGAACTGTTCTCCGAGGTCATTTTTTCTCCCCCCTGATATTTTTTTAAATTGCTGAATCAAATCACTAGGAAAGATACTGACAATATTCAGATGATATATTTATTCATCCGCTTTGGCAAAGAATAATTTGGATATTTACTGCACTTCCCT
>JBDLIW010000218.1:0-2944 GCA_039714695.1 Thermodesulfobacteriota bacterium
ATTGTTCGAATGGTTATTTTGATGCTTACTACCAGGCATTAAGCGCATACCCTACAAAAGCCAGGGAGAATAAGTTGCTGGAAATCTTCTCTGAACCGAAAGCGAAAAATTCCTGCTATGTACGAGGGAAGAACACAAGAATAATATTACAGAAGACCAGAGCCTACGACCCTGAATCAAAACGGAACAGGGATGTTCAAAAAATATTTGTTCTACATAAGCCCGGCACGGAAGTTACAGGCGAGGACTTGGCCTGGACGGTGACATTCCACGACAAGAAAACCAGGCGTTTCGTACCGGAGAAGATCAACACCATCAGCTTGGATGATCGTACATTAAGTGTATTCACTGCGGAAAGGGCTAATAGATTCCCCCATGAACCTTATGAAGTGTTCGGGCGTCAATGTATTCAAAATTAATAATGTGGGGATCAACAATCACTACTAAACTGATTGTCTCTTTCTGTTATTGATGTAGTGAAAACTAAAGATTATATGGCCAAACCTATAGTTTTCAGGGGTGGTGAAAAGTTAAGATTGGCAGATGAAATCTTAACTTTTTCACTTGCTCTACTCTTCCGGTAAAAACCGATTCTCAAAATAAGGCCCCAACACTTCGGGAATCTTCACCGACCCGTCTTCCTGTTGATAATTTTCGAAAATAGCGGCCAGGGTCCGGCCGACGGCCAGACCGCTGCCGTTTAAGGTGTGGACCAGCTTGCTTTTTTTGCTGTCCCGGGGGCGGTAGCGGATGCCGCCGCGGCGGGCCTGGAAGTCGAGGAAATTGCTGCAGGAAGAGATTTCCCGGTACTTGTTCTGGGCCGGCATCCATACTTCGATATCGTAGGTCTTGGTGGCGGAAAAGCCGAGGTCTCCGCTGCAGAGGATTACTACCCGGTACGGCAGTTCCAAGAGCTGCAGAACCTTTTCGGCGTTGGCCAGCAGACTTTCAAGTTCGGTGTCTGATGTTTCGGGGGTGGTGAATTTAACCAGCTCGACTTTATCGAACTGATGCTGTCGGATCAGTCCCTTGGTGTCCCTACCGTATGAGCCGGCTTCGGAACGGAAACAGGGGGTATAGGCACAGTATTTGATCGGCAGCTCCTTTTCGGCCAGGGTTTCGTCGCGGTGGATGTTGGTTACCGGCACCTCGGCGGTCGGGATCAACCAGAGATCGCGGTCGGAAACGCTGGTCTTGAAAAGATCGTCGGCGAACTTGGGAAGCTGGCCGGTGGCGGTCATGGTCTCGGTGCTGACCAGAAACGGCGGCAATACTTCCTGGTAGCCGTGACTCTGGGTGTGAAGGTCGAGCATGAAATTGATCAGAGCCCGTTCCAGGCGGGAGGCAAAGCCTTTTAGAATAGCAAAGCGGGCGCCGGACAGTTTCGCCGCCCTTTCAAAATCGATGGTGCCCTGTTCCTCGCCCAGTTCGAAATGGGCCTTGGGGGTGAAGGAAAATTTCGGTACCTCTCCCCATTTCCTGAGTTCGGCATTCTCACTGTCGTCCTTGCCGGCAGGGATTGAGTCGCTGGCCAGATTGGGGATCTCCATAACAATTTTCTGGAGTTCCTCTTCGGTTTTCTGGAGTTCTCTTTCGAGTTCTTTGATCCGGTCACCGACCTGGCGCATTTCCGCAACCTGAGCGTCGGCGTTTTCACCATTTTTTTTCAGTTTGGCGATTTCCTGGGAAGCGGTCTTGCGTTTATTGCGTAGCCCTTCAACCTCAGAAAGGCTGTCGCGCCGTCGTTGGTCAATTTCGGCAAATTTATCGATTCTGTCGGTCTTTATGCCGCGAAAGCGCATTTTTTCCATGACCAGATCGAGGTTCTCTCTAATGAAACGGAGTTCAAGCATTTGGCTCTCCAGATATTTTTGCTTCAGTAATGATCAAATACAGTAATGAAAGTGGAAGTTTTTTAGCATGGTAGTCATTATAAATCAAGGGGTGGTGTCATGGAAACGGCCGCCCTAAAGCCACCGCCAAAGATGTTTGGCGGTGGCTCAGGGGCCAGGCTTTGTGTTTGACATCAGCGAGAACAAGCGGATATACTTCGCGAACATTCGGAGGGGGATGGGAGACTGCTTTTTTACAAAAAAATCCTGGGTGGCTAAAATGCGTATCAGAGTGTTTCTTTGTCTTTTACTTGCGTTTTCTGTTCTTGTCGTCGCTGGGGCGGATGCTGCTCCGGGGATGGGGTGCCTGACCGGCGACTGTCACCAGCAGCTTACGGCGACTGAATATGTTCATGGCCCGGTGGCGGCAGAAATGGCCGGGGTCAAGGCCTGCGAGATGTGTCACGTTCCCACCGCCGTCAAATGCTCCAGCCGCAGGGGCGGCAAGTTCAGTTACAAAAGCAAAGAGCTTTGCACCATCTGCCATAACAAGGGGACCGGTTCCCAGCATTCTGAGGAAGAGATCGAGGTGAAATGCCTTAAATGCCATGACCCGCATGGCTCGGAGACCAGTCGCTATATGTTGCGGCAGGGTGGCAAATAACGGGCAGGCCCGTTCAATTTTTTAGGGTAAATACCTCGTGGCTCGGAGTGTCGCAGGCTTCCTTACCTGCCGTGTGCCCCAAGGGTTTTGTTCAATCCCCCTTATAAAGGGGGCGCTTCCTTCTTCTGGCTCCTGAATTCTGAATTCTGGGTTCCGATACCCAGTAGCTCGAAGTCTCACTCCGTTCGCTATCTGCTGCGGGTATTTCCTTCTCAGGCAACCGGGTGGATGAGCATCCTGGTTCCTCTCCTAAACTTCTTTCTCCTGGCGGGTAATAATATCACACAGTTTATCGCTTCGGTTTTAGTCGTCGGCCTGACGACAAGTTTCCCTTGCCTGGCTGAATAAACCCCTCCCTTCAGGTGGGTAAATTTGCCATTGCGGATCAGAATCTCTTCGGTGAGGTCCGCGTGCAGTTCCCGGGCGAGGGGCTTTCCCCTTCCCCCGG
>JBDLIW010000219.1:0-2932 GCA_039714695.1 Thermodesulfobacteriota bacterium
TGCCCGGCAACCCACTCACCGATAGAATCCTCGATCTGCACCAGCATCTGCCTGGCCCGATCGGTCATGAGACTGGCAGGGAAATCATCTTCCAGCCTTTCGACCATCTTCCCCATACCGCTGGGTATATGGCGCCCGTCAAACATCAGATAGCCCTGGAGCACATCCATGTAAAGAGGCAATTCCCTGGCCCTGGAGGAAGCACCGGCAAGCATGGCCAACTGGTCCGCCACCCAGCGGTCATCACCCTTTCTCGACTCGAAAAAAGCGGCCAACTGCCGGTAGTTTCCGGTAGCATCCTCCAATCTACCGGAGGCGAGCAACAGGTCAGCAACCAACCTTCTGAGCGATCGCTCCTCATGGGATGGCACCATGTCTTCAAGGGCCTGTAAAAGTATCGCCACCGCCTTTTCCATCCGGCCGGTCCTGAGCAAAGCCATACCATACATCTTTCTGGTGTTAACACTAATAACCAGCTGCGGATCTGCCGCAACCATACTTTCGAAAGCTGTAACGGCCTCTTCATTGAGACCTTCTTCCGCATACTGGACGACAGCAGCCTCACTTTGCCCCATGGCGCCACTGGCAACTGATCCGGCCCAGCCCCTGACCCGCGAAGCGCCGGTCATAAAAACCTGCCCGCAACCACTTTCCAGAAAAGATATGTCATCCTGATAAATTGCCCACGGATCGATACCGAATTTCTCCGCGTCAATCGTCGGCTGATCATATTTCAGTAAGGCTTCCATCAACATGCTGTAGCCCCGGAATATCCTGCCTATTGTTGCCTGACACTCATCCCAGCGGGGTGGCCTCTGGTCCGAGATTCCAGCCTCGTCGAACTGGGCGGCCAAGGTCTCCCAGCTTGAAAGGTTGTCGGCATAAATCGTCATCCTGCGATCAACTTCCGAAATAGCCGGCAGAACCAGCACCCTTCCCGCTCTCCCCGGCTGGGCGTCAGAATCCCCGTTTGAGCCAGCCCGTTCACCCCGGCCCCCATCATCAGAAAATTGTTCTTCGGCGGTAACAGATTGCTGATCAGGCGAAGGCTTTATTTCATAAGAGTCTGCTTTGGCAAAGTAATCCCGCTGGGAAGGCGGCTGAACTTTCTGCGTGCAACCTTCCACCATAAAAACCAAAAAAATCACTAGTAACAAGGATAGGGTCCTGCTGCTCATTCTGAATCTTCCTCCATCTCCATTTCCATCTGCCAGAAAGGCTTAAAAAATCTGGTTGGTTTGACCCGCTCAGTGCCAATCGGCTCCCCGAAAGTCGTTAAAATCGCCCCGGTTTCGTTGCCCGGGCTGGGCAGCCCCCCCTTCTTGGGATCAACTTCCACTTCAAGCTGACCGATATCCGGATAATACAAAGGGAACCCGGTTAACCCTGAGAAAGAAATATCGACAAGATCAACCCGCTCGGCATAATCATTCTCAAGAAGAGTTCTGTTGGCAATTTTTGCCCAGAGAGGTAAGGCCCCCGACGCACCGGTAAGGTGCGTACTGTTACGAACCATCGGCTTATTATCATCGAAACCAACATATGTTGTCAAAACATATCCCTCGGATAGTGAAAAAAAGCCGTTCTCATTGACCCCGGGAACCCCGCCGGCAAAACTGGCGTTGGTAAAGCGGTTTGCAGTCCCGGTCTTTCCTGACACCGGCACATGGGCGTTCAGATCAACCAGACGCCGGTCCAGTTCGGGATCCTTGCTGCGAAGCCTGACTTTCCGGTCGGCATGACGCCCTGTGCCGAATTGGACGACCTGACGCAATATATCACTTATGGCAAGGGTCACCTCCGGTGCCAGCACCTGCTTTTCAACCGGGGCAGGTTCGTAGAGGACATCCCCGTCACTGTTCTCAATCTTCTCGATAATCGCCAACCCCTCACTGCCGCCGGGCTCGCCATAGCGCCTGATAGACCCGCTCATCATGCTTTCATAAGCACGGGCCACTTCCATCAAGTTCATTACGTTGGATCCCAGCGGAAACGACAGAACCGGGTCCAGATTACTGTCGATACCAATCGCCCGACAAAGCCCGATCACATACTGCAGGGCGACCATGATCTTGAAATCACGGTTCTGGTAAAGAATTTCCGGACTGTAGGGCTCGAAACCCTTCAGCTGTTCGTACTCCCGCTCCAGGGCGTTGGTTATCAATTCAACTGTTCCGGCCGCAAGCACATTGTCAATCAGGATAGAATCCCAGAACTCTTTTTCCTGGTCATCACCGGTAATCGATTCCCAGAAATCGACCGACTGCTCCCCCGAAAATGACGAAATAATCCCGGCAAGTTCTCTGCGGCTGACCGTTTCCCAGTCCAGCGGGATTGTTTTTTCAAGCAGAGGCTCCAGACCGTCTTCGGGATAGAGGTCCTCCGTTTCCTGTTTCCCCGGCAAGGCCAGGTTTTCCTCCAGTCTCCTCTTGCCGAAAACCTCATCTTTATCGAAATAGATATAAGAACCGCTCACCCTGTCCCTGTACAGGGATGTCCGGACGACTTCTTCTCCCTGGTCGTCAGCGTCCTGATCGGCAAGACTGGCCCGCAACTGCTGTAGTCCGTCCCAGAGCCTTTTCTGGCGAAGATAGTTTCTCTTCAGGATGTTTTTACGCAGCTCGGCCTCTTTTTCCTTCCTCTTCCGGTCCTTCTTTTCTGCGGCAAGCTCCTCGGCCGTCGGCTCTTTCTCTGGCTCCCCGATCAGTTCATCCAGGTTAATTTCCTCGCTCTCTTCCTCAAGTTCAATCAGCCCCAGTTCAAGATCGACATTGTCGAAAAAGGTCTCGAAATACCGGCCATAATGGAATTTACTGATGGTCTCATACTCCATCAGCCGACCAGCGAAGATGAGATCAGGTTCAAGCTCGGCAATGGCCTTTTCAAAAGCCACCTCGTACTAGGTGGTGTCATCAACGACTATTCCCAGTTT
>JBDLIW010000220.1:0-2925 GCA_039714695.1 Thermodesulfobacteriota bacterium
ATAACAGATGGCCGCCCGGAACCAAAAACCGGCCTGGCGCCGGTTCCTTACCGCCCGACCAACAATCCAGACCACCGCTCTGCTGGTGGCCAATGCCTACTGGCTATCTTTTCTGCGTTTTCTGCCTTGCGGATACCTGCAATGCTCCAACTGCGTTCTTTCAACCTTTACCTGCCCTTTGATCCTGGCCCAGCGGGGTGCCGTCCTTCTTTCCATGGGGATGTTCGGCATGATGAGCACCAAAATCCTCGGGTCAATAGCAGCCGGCCTGGCGATGCTGTTTTTCTTTGGCGCACTCTTCGGCTCATGGGCCTGCGGCTGGCTCTGCCCGTTCGGCTTCCTCCAGGACCTGCTGGCCAAAATCCCGACCCCGAAATTCCAGCTGCCCGGCTGGAGCGGTCTCTTGCGCATCCCGCTCTTTATCGGCTTGATCTTCGTTGTTCCCTACCTGACCAGGAGCCTTTTTTTCTGCGACCTCTGCCCGTCAGGAACCATTAACCGTCTCTGGCAGGAAGCCGCCGGTGTACCGCTATTTTTTAAAACCCCGGAAGGCGTAATGGCGATGGTTTCCCTGCTGGTCCTCGCCATTGTTATGCTGGCCTCGCTCTTCAGCCACCGCCCCTTCTGTTCCGTGCTCTGCCCGATCGGCGGCATCCACGGCCTGTTTAACAGGGTTTCCGGGATTTTCCTGAAAGTTGATCATGGTAGCTGCGTCGAATGCGAGCGCTGCAAAGAAGTATGCCCCCAAGGAATAGATCCGGTAAAGACCCCGGCCCACAGCCAATGCAGCCGTTGCCTGGAATGCACAAAGACCTGCAAATCCATTTCCCTTGATATCCGGCTATAGCAGACAGAGAGGATAACTCTGGGGGGAACAGGGCATTCAACGCTTAGCTTGCATAAGCTGTCAATACGATCAAGACTTTTGACTCAACTGTTGCGTTTGGTCCCTTTATATACAAAGGCCTTGGCCACCATCTTGAAGAAACTGCCCTTATCGATGCCGATTTCCTTGCCGCAGGAACAAAAGATCTTGTGCCCGTCGGTCGGCAACTGGCAATAAAATTTATCTATCCTCGCCTTATGGCAGCGGAGGACTTCACCGGGACCGATCTTGTCATAGCGCCAGAGCTTCTTACGGCAAGCACCGCACCTGATAATCAGCATCTCAACAGCAAACCGGTTGTCAATTTCCACTCCCTTTCATTCTGTCCAACCAATTTCTCCGGCAGTAAGCGAGCCGATCACCGTCCATCCCAAGCCATCGGGCATCTTGCCATTTTCTTCACTCTCGGGAATCAATCCCCCCATTATTTCCGCCTGTATCTGGGGATAGAGGGGAGTGCGGTCCGGATCCGCGAAGCCGTCAGGGAAAAACGGCTGGCCGGTCTCGGGATCATATTTATCCGTTGCTCCCAAGGTATGAAGCAGCTCATGGGTGATGATCACATTATTGCGCGCTGCATACTGATAGTCGGCAAAGGCCTTGACCAGGCAGAGCCTACCTTCTTTGAGCCCCAGGGAATGCCCCAGGTTCTTATACCTGGCAGGATCAAAGTAGAGAACAAAAATGCGAATATCGGTCGGACCATCATAGGTATCGACCCGCCAGGCCCACCAGCGCAGTTTCAGGCTCCAGAACATTATCTTAAGGACACTGCCGTTGAAAGGCGCGGGCGGCGGCTGGGAAACGACCTCCGACGCCAAAACAACAGTAACCGGCGTCAGGAGCTCCACCTGATATGCCGCCCCTTCGGAAGCCAGATAGCGGGCTACGGGCCGGAAAACGTCATCTTCAAGGTCGGCAATATATGAGGCCGTCTCCTCACTGCCATCACCATTGACAGGATAGATAACCACCTCGAGGGGGATATCCCAGTCGGTATTCCTCAGACCGGTCAACCAGGCATCACCGGCAACAACCACCAGAATCAGAAGCAGGACACCTATTCTTACCAGCTTAAACATCAGCCCCCCCTATTCTTCCCTGATCCGGTCGGCAAGAATACCCACTGCCAGACCGAAAAAATCTGAGCGGTTCCATTTGAGAATAACCTCGAAATTATCGTAAACCAGAAAGGCCCTGCCGGACCTTTTCTCAGGAATTATCAGCGACGCGGACATATCACGCACGGGCAGATCACGTCTGCCATAGTAACGGCGGACACCGAGCGCCTGCCACTCGGCAAGTTTCAACTTTATCTTATGGCCGGCCAGTGACTCATCAAAATCGTCAGGCAAATAAACCTCCCGGCCCCAGGTCTGGCCGGCCTGCCAACCGCTCCCGGCAAGATAGCTGGCCCCGGAGGCAAACATATCGCCAGGATCACGCCAGACATCACTGGCTCCGTCACCGTCGTGGTCCACCGCAAACTTCCGATAGACAGAAGGCATGAACTGCAAGCCGCCAATTGCGCCGGCCCAGGAGCCCGTCAACCTGGAAAGAGGCACCTGGCCCTCTCCGAGAATATGAAGAGAATGAAGAAGCTCCTTGCGGAAATAACCACTACGCCGGGGATCAAAGGCCAGGGTAACCAGGGATTGCACCACCGGATAGTCGCCAAGGATCCGGCCAAAATCCGTCTCAACCCCCCAGAGTGCGACCAGGAACCTCGGTTGAACTTTATAGACCCCGGCCACCTCGTCAAGAAGCTGCCGGTGCACAGCCATCATCCTCAGGCCTTTCTGGACCCGCCGTTCAGAAACAACCCGGCCCAGATACTCTTTGAAAGACAGCTTGAATTCGGGCTGATTCCGGTCCCTGGAGATTACCTCTTCCCGCAGGGTAATCCCGTCCAGGGCCTCGCTAACGATCGCCACAGGGACTCCTTCCCGGACGGCCTCTTCTTTAAGTGCGGTCAACCATGAGGGGAAATCATTTTCAGCTGCTTCGGAAAAATTAGCCGACAGGGAAATGGTCAAGCA
>JBDLIW010000221.1:0-2922 GCA_039714695.1 Thermodesulfobacteriota bacterium
TGACCTGGGAGAGATGTACTACCTGCGCCGTGCCGGTTTTGCCGGCCACTTTAATCGTTTTCAACCCCGCTTGTGATCCGGTGCCGCCAGGGCTGTTAACCGCATCTATCAGGGCCTTGCGGATTATCTCCAGGTTTTCTTCGTTGCCCTGGAATTCACCGTTCCTGGTCGGGCTGAAGGCTTCGATGACCTTGCCGTCCGGATCGATGATCTCTTCAACGAACCGGGGCTGATAGACAATACCACCGTTGGCAATTGCCGCCATCATCATATTGACTTGCAAGGGGGTTGCGAGGTTAAACCCCTGGCCGATTGACACGGTCAGCGATTCCCCGGCCTGCCATGGTTCGTTGTATTTGTTGAGCTTCCAGGCAGAGGTTGGAACCAGACCTCTTTTTTCATGCTCCAGATTAATCCCGGTTTTGCTGCCGAAGCCGAGATTTTCGGCGTAGGCGGCCAGAGTATCAACATGCAGCTCCTGGCTGAGATGGTAGAAATACACGTCGCAGGATTCGGCTAAAGCCCTGTTCAAGTTGACGGCGCCGTGGCCGGCCCTTTTCCAGCAGCGAAAGGTCCGGTTGCCGAAAGGCAGGGCGCCTGTGCAATAAAAGATGGTTTTAGTGTCGATCACTCCCTCCCCAAGTCCTGCCAGGGCGGTAATGATCTTGTAGGTGGAGGCTGGCGGGTACTGGCCCTGGATTGTCTTGTTGGTCAGGGGGTTAAGGGGGTCTTCGAGCATCGCCTGCCATTCTTTGCTGGAAATTCCGCCGACAAACTCCTCCAGCTTAAGGGGGGGGGAACTGGCAAGAACCAGAAGGCGGCCGGTATTTACCTCGGTGGCAATTACTGCCCCGGCCTTGCCTTCCAGGGCTTTTTCGGCGATCTGCTGCAGCTCGCTGTCGATGGTCAGCTTGATGTCATTACCGGGCAGGGGCTGGCGGGTGGCCAGGTTGTTCTTTTCGAATCCCCGGACATCGACTTCCAGCATTGACAGACCTAGTTCGCCGCGTAAATGTTTTTCAAAGAGTTTTTCCAACCCCTGTTTGCCGATATGGTCCCCGCCCTCATACTCGCCCTGTCTTTTCGCCCGCAGCTCTTCACGGCTGATCTGGCCCAGATATCCTATGAGGTGGGAAGCCAGATTGCCGTAGAGGTACTCCCTGACCGGGATGACCTTGATCCTGATCCCCGGCAGGTTGAAGTGATTGTTTTCGATATAGACCAGGGTTCGCCAGTCAATGTCCTCTTTAAGGAGGATTGGCATGTATTTGGGGTTGTCTTCGCCTGCCCTTATTCTCTCAAGGATCAGGGAGATATCGTCGCCGAAAATTTTGGCCAGCTTCCTGATGATTGCGTCGGGGTCGGGGGAGTCCTCTTTGGTCCACATCACATTGAAGCTGGGCCGATTGGTAATCAGCAATTTTCCCTGCCGGTCGAGGATATTGCCGCGGGGCGCAGTTATCCTGACTTCTCTTACCCGGTTGTCCTTGGCGCGTTCTTCAAATTCATAGCCCTTGTATATCTGCAGGAACCAGAGGCGGACGATGATAATTGTCAAACAAAGAACGGCAAAGATGATGACCAGAGTGAGCCGTCTTTTCAGAAAAAAAAGCTCTGCATGGTCCATTTTGTGAACGCGGGTGATTGTCCGCTGCATATTTGAAGAAAATCTTCCCATGATCACGATATGAATCTGTTGCCGGATTTTTTGCGGTAGAACAGGGCGCGGCCCTGATCTGAATTAATAGCTGAAATCAATCGGTCGAATATCTGAAAAATCGGTAGTGCGAGGATGGTCAGGATGAACATCTGCAGAAGCAGATCCCTCCAGCCCCAATAGATGGCTGTGTTGGGGCCTAAGAAAGTTGTGGCCAGGTATACCGCGCCGCTGCACGCGAGGTAGCATAAGGCGGCCAGCAGCGGCTGGTGGGCGGGTTCATCAATTACTATGTGGCGGCGGAGATATTTTATAGTGACAAAAAGCCCCAGATAGACGGCGGGGTAAAGCCCCAGGATGACGCCGGAAAAAACATCCATCATCAGGCCGTAAATCATGGCCAGGATGATTCCGCGGCAGACATCCATCTTGGTGGCTATGAACAGGACCAGGAGGAAGAGCAGGTCTGGGCTGCCGATCCATCTGGGCATGAGAGTCAGAACACTGCTCTGGATTACCAGCAGAAAGGAGCCAAGTATGATAAAAACGGGGATCAGCATCTCGGTATCCGGTCTATTCCGCCAGCTGGTTTGACTTCATGAGGATTAACACGTTTTCCAGCTTGGAAAAATCAACGGCCGGCGTAACTTCTATGTCGAGAAACATGCCGCGTCGGTTGCTGACGACTGAAGATACGGTGCCGACTGGTATACCCTTGGGGAAAACGCCCCCCAGGCCGGAAGTCACCAGCTGGTCGCCGGGTTTAACCGCATTGTTTTTCAGGACGTAATGGAGCCGGTAACCGGTGCCTGTCCCCTTGACGATCCCTTGGGCCCTGCTATTCTGGATCAGCACCTCGATGGCACTGTTGGGATCATTGGCCTGGAGGACCTTGGCATGGTGGCTGCCGCCGTCAAGAACGTGGCCTATAACTCCCTCGATGGTTACCACCGGCATCCCCTTGGCAACCCCATCGCTGCTGCTGCGGTCGATGCTGAATGTTTTGAACCACTGGGACGGGTCACGGCCGATGATGCGGGCGGTAAGGGTAGGGGGGGCAATAGTTTCTTTCAGGTCCAGCAATTTACTGAGACGAACATTGGTGGCGAATGCTTCCACATATTTTGTATTGATGGCCTGGTATTTACCTATTTCTTCTTTAAGGCGGAGATTTTCATCCCTGACTGCCAGCAGATCGATGTAGTTATCCCAGAGCCCGCCAAAATAGCCGACCACCCCGGTGACTCCGGATTGGGCGGTACCCA
>JBDLIW010000222.1:0-2876 GCA_039714695.1 Thermodesulfobacteriota bacterium
GGTGGGCGGTTGTTGCCGGCTGGTGACCTGCGACGGCCTCCTTTGCGCGGACGGTTGTCTTTATGTGGACGGCTGTCTTTTGCCCCTTTTCGGGGGGGACGCGGACTTGAGCCCTTGCCTTTCTTCTTTTTCAATGAGACTACTATTTTTGCCTTCTTTTTCCCGATTATGCCGAAGATTCCCGTGGAGCCGGCGGCCAGCACCTCTATATTAAGCTGTCCCTGACTGACTTGCATTTTTTCACAGGCATCGGCAATTGCTTGGGAAACATCGGTTCCGGTAAATTCAAATTTTTCAGACATCTTGCTACCTCTTGGAATTCGGCTTGTATACGAGCCCTATCTGCGGTCCCGGTTGACGAAATGTTGTTGGGCCATCTGCAGCATGTTGTTGACAAAAAAGTAGAGAACCAGCCCCGAGGCGAAATTAATAAAAAGGAAGGTGAAAACAACCGGCATCAGCATCATCATCTTGGCCATTTCCGGATTGGCGGATGGGGTCGGGGTCATTTTCTGCTGGAGGAACATTGAGCCGCCCATGATCAGAGTCAGCAGCGGTAGGCCACCCACATAGGGGAGGTCGAAGCCGATATAAAGCCTTTCCGGAGCTGAGAGGTCGGTTATCCACAGCATAAACGGCGCGTGCCGCAGTTCAATGGCCTGCATCAGGACCCGGTATAGAGCAAAGAAAACGGGAATCTGCAGCACCATAGGCAGGCAACCGCCCAGGGGGTTGATTTTGTGCGTCTGGTAAAGCTTCATCTGCTCCTGGCCCATCTTCTCCTTGTCACCCTTGTATTTTTCGCGGAGTTTGGTCAGCTTGGGCTGCAGCGACTGCATGGCCTTCATTGACTTCATACCCTTCTGGGTGATGGGCCAGAAAATCAGTTTGATCAGGACAGTTACCAGAATTATTGCTACACCATAGTTGTTAATAACTTTATAGAAGAGATTCATCAGGACCAGGAGAGGTCTGGCCACAAAACCAAACCAGCCGAAATCGATGGCCCGGTTAAACTCGTGGCCGGCTGCTTTCAGGTCAGCCATTTTTTTGGGCCCGAAAAAGACCGTATACTTATATTGCTTACTGCCGCCCGAGTTGATTATATCGGCCTGGCCGGTAAGGACGGTATTTACTTTTTCCCCGTCACTGCTGGTGAGTTTTACCGAATGGCTGCCTGTCTCATCGGTTGTTGGCGCCACGGCTATAATGAAATAGGTATCTTCATATGCGGCCCAGGAGACTTGTCCCTTGAGAGTTTGCGGGCCGTCTTCTTTCAGGTCGTCGACTTTGACCTCTTCAAGACTGTCATCGATCAGGACGGCGGGTCCGTTGAAGAGGAATCTGGTGTTTTGTGAGCTCTCGGAGAACGGCAGGGTGGTCAGAGACAGAAAAGGAGATCCCTGCAGGGGGGTCTCCGAATTATTGGTTACGTCAATGGTCACATCAAGCAGATAGTTATCGTTGTTGAATACTATCGTTTCGGTAGCGGTAAGGTTTCCCGGCAGGATAGCGGTCATGGTAAGGACTGCTTCGCCGTTGTTACCCGTTGAAACATAGCTTTCAGACGCCTTGAAATGAGGTGTTTCTACTATTTGCGACGGGTCGGTTCCCCAGGAAAAAAAGAGGGGGAGTTCTCGGCCGCTGCTACCTTTAACCAGTTCTTTGAAGTCGGAATCAGCTTCAATATTCTCCCGATAATTTTTCAGGCGGAAGCTTTGGACGGTTCCGCCGTTTTCACCAAAGATGGCGGTATACAGATCGGTATCAACTTTTACGGTGCGAGCCGGGATGGTTGGTGAGGTACTTTTTTGGATGGCAACCGGAGCCACGGGGACCGGGGCGGCAGCAGGCTGGGGCGTCGCGAACTGGGGCGCCGGCTCGTTGTCAGCTGCTTCCCTTGCCTCATCTATTTGTGGTGGTGCTTGTTGTGCTGGCGGGAACAGGAGTTGATACCCGAATAGAACCGCCATTGACAGAAAAATCGCCAGAAATGCGTTTTTGGTCTCCATGTTGTCAGTGTCCTTGCCGGAAAGGTTGCCGGCCCTGCCATAACTATGTTATTGATATGGCGTCAGTTTTTTACGGGGTCGTAACCGCCCCTGTTAAATGGGTGACAGCGCAGCAGGCGACGTAACGCCAGGTAAGATCCGCGGGGCACGCCGTGAAGTTCAATGGCATCGATGGCATATTGGGAGCAGGTCGGAGTAAAACGGCAGCTTGGCGGGATCATAGGAGAGATCGCCAGCTGATAAAACCTGACCAGAGAAATACAGATTTTTTTTGCGTACATTACTGATTTTCCATTTCTATAACCATGCCCTTGGCGCTAACAGACATTATTACAGGAGTTTAGCTTTGATATGGGGCAGGGCGGGAACATGCAGGGGAGGCTGGCTGAAAAAGGATGGCTTTAAAACTTATGAAAGGTGACAGCTTTTTTTCCTGTTACCAAGCATTTGCTCGACAAGATTTTTTATTTCGCTGGGACTGTCCGGGGTGAATCCATCACGAACAGCAAAAACAATATCCGAAGCCGGTTCAATGAATGTACGATTCAGTCGGAAAAATTCCCTGATGATTCTTTTTATCCTGTTCCTTCTGACAGCTTTTTTTATCCCGTGAATACTGATTCCCAGCCTGTTTTCGCCGGTATCGTTCGGAGTGTGGATAATTGTCAGCCTGTCACTCCTGATTCTCCTGCCGCTTTTGTAAACCTTCCCATACTCCCATGGTTTTCTGAGCAGGCATGACTTGGGTAAAGATAGCGACTTCATGCTCTGGTTGTGATCTGGGGGGCTGATTTACACGCGGACGGCAACCTGCTACTATTAAACAGCCAAACGCTGGCGGCCTTTGGCCCGGCGACGATTGAT
>JBDLIW010000223.1:0-2863 GCA_039714695.1 Thermodesulfobacteriota bacterium
TGTCCTATGATAAAGAACAACCGTTCTAGGTAGGCTTCTAGTAATTGGTGCTTGAAATATGCTTGTTCACGACCTTTATATTGGTCAGGAATCTTCATGGATAATGAGACTGATAGTCTGAATTAAACTAGATTAAAACACGGAGTTATATCGTGCTTTTATTAAGCATAATTACAAGACGGAAGGAAATGATTCAAGAATTATCCTAACCACAAAAATACTTCTGTGAAATCCCCGTAGTTGTGCTTAAGATTGAGGCGGGTCTACCTCAAATTTCCTGATTCTGGCCAAGAGGTTGCTGTTGCCGTTGCCTGAGGAGCAGGCAACGGTAATCAGCTGAAAATTTGCCGGACTTTCCCTGATCAGTTCCGCCAGTTTTTCCGATAAACCGTGGGAGTCTTCCTCAAGGTTATAAAAACAGGTATCTATTCCGAAAAAACCATCCACCAGGTGGGTTATGGTGTGGAGAATTTTTGTTTCGTAGCCTTGGGGGATGGAGGCCAGGGTGCTTAGGGTGTCGAAGCCTGCCTCCTGCAGTTCCTCGATTAACCCCGCTACTTTCTGCCGGTTACACTCAAGCCCCTCCTCGAGTGCCGGCCAGAAGGCAGGGTCTTCCGCAGGGTATGATTTTTCAGTAATGACCTTAACGGTGTCGTATTTTACCAGGAAGTTTCTGGCGAAGAATTTTTCCACCCGCGCCCGGCAGTTGTCGAAATCATTTCCCCTGACCAGCAGGGAATGGCATGCATCGAAATCCATTATTGTTGCCCCGGTGCAGGTTGGCCGTTCATGAAAACCGGCAAGCGGGTGATTTCCATGAAGCTGCTGACGTGATATTTGGCCGGCAGTTCGGGGTTTTTGAAGGCGATCATCCGCATCCCGACACTGTCGGCGTGCTGCTGGTCGATCATTGAATCACCGATGAAGATACATTCTTTGACCCCCAGGTTAAAATGAGCCAGGATTTTGAGCAGGGCGTCCGGGTGGGGTTTGGAATTTTCCACGTCCATCGCAGTTACCACCATGCCGAAGTATTTGCGCAGCCCGAAGAGATCAAGCAGAGTACTCATGGTGGTGGTCCGGTTAGTACTGATTGCCGTCTGGCAGGACGGGGCGAGGTATTCGAGAAACTCGACCAGGTCTGGCTCCATGGTCATATGTTTGATGAACTTCTTATAATCAAGGCTCTCGCGATAGCTGTGGGCTTTGGCCATATCTTCAGGCCAGTGCCGGAAAATATGGCTTACCGAGTCCATCACATGGTGCATATGGACATATTCCAGTTCTTCATCATCCATCGGCGGATGACCGAAGTTAGTGCGGATATGGTTGTAAAAATGGAGATTGGCGTTTTTTGAATCAAACATCACACCATCGCAATCAAATATTACCAGTTTCGGGTTTGACATTATCGGCCTTGTTCGGGTTAGATTGTTTCAGCTGACGAGTATACTGTTTAAGAAAGAAGCCTTGTGATGTCAAGGTTCAGCGGGCAGCTGGCTGTTAATAATGCGTCCTTCTGCATTTTCGAAGTAGACAATGGATTGAGCAAATGCAAAAAACCACCGATTTTCTAGTTATCGGCAGCGGAATTTCCGGGTTGTCTTTTGCCTTAAAGGCGGCAAGCCTTGGCAGTGTTACTCTCGTTACCAAAAAAGACAAGGTCAATACCGCCACCAACCTGGCTCAGGGCGGGATCGCCGCTGTCTTGTCAGATGATGATTCTTTTGAGCTCCATATTAAAGACACCCTGGTTTCAGGGGCCGGGCTTTGCCACGAGGATGTGGTCAGAATGGTGGTTGAAAGCGGCCCGGAGAGGATCAGGGAACTCGTTGAGCTGGGGGTGGCCTTCAACCGGGATGAACGTGATCCGGGTAAACTTGATCTGGGACGGGAGGGCGGTCATTCGGCCCGGCGGATTGCTCATTCTCTGGATCTTTCCGGCCGGGAGATAGAAAGAGCCCTTCTCCAAGCCGCGGCTGACAATCCCCGGGTTACTATCCTGGAAGATCATCTGGCGGTTGATCTGTTGATCTCTTCCAAGGCTGGTTTGCCTTACCGGGGACCTGATCAATACAGCGACCTCTGCCAGGGCGCCTATGTGCTTGATCCGGATGGCGCAATTACTACCTGGCAGGCCCGGGTAACGGTGCTTTGCACCGGGGGGGCCGGCAAGGTATATCTTTACACCACCAATCCTGATATAGCCACCGGAGACGGGATTGCCATGGCCTACCGGGCCGGAGCCCGGGTGGCGAACCTGGAATTTGTCCAGTTTCATCCGACCTGTCTTTTCCATCCACTGGCCAAGAATTTTCTGATCTCCGAAGCGGTACGCGGTGAAGGCGGTCGCCTGGTAGACAAACAGGGGTGCTGCTTTATGGAAAAATATGATCCCCGGGGTGATCTGGCCACCCGAGATATGGTGGCGAGGGCCATTGATTCGGAAATGAAGACCAGCGGCGATGACTGTGTTTTCCTGGATATCAGCCATCAGCCGGCCGATTTTGTCAGCAAGCGCTTTCCCAATATTTACCAGACCTGTCTGGGCTACGGGATCGACATTACCAGGGAGCCTATCCCGGTGGTGCCCGCCGCCCACTACATGTGCGGCGGGGTGGTTACCGACGAGATGGGCAGGAGTAATATTGAAAACCTCTATGCCTTCGGGGAAACGGCATTTACTGGGATGCACGGCGGCAATCGGTTGGCCAGTAACTCCCTTTTGGAGGCTGTAGTTTTTGCCAACCAGGCCTTTGTGCAGTGTAAAGCGGACTGGCCGGGTCTTTCCCGACTCGACTTTCCAACGATACCTGACTGGAGTGTGGGGCGGGCAGAGAGAATAGAGGAGTGCGTGCTGATC
>JBDLIW010000224.1:0-2855 GCA_039714695.1 Thermodesulfobacteriota bacterium
AGAAAAATCCATAACCATGGACATCAAAAACCTCGATCACCTGGTCCTCACGGTGGAAAACACCGACAAAACCTGTGAATTTTACGACCGGGTTCTGGGCATGAAAAAAATCCGCTTCGGGGATGATCGAAGGGCGATAGAGTTCGGGGATCAAAAAATCAATCTTCACCAGCGCGGCAGGGAAGTGAGTCCGGCGGCAAAGAACCCAACCCCCGGTTCCGCCGACCTATGTTTCATAACAGCAATGAGTATGGCCGAAGTTATATCACGCCTTGAGGAATGCAAAGTGGAAATCCTGGAAGGGCCGGTTGCCGGAACCGGGGCCACCGGCCCGCTGGAATCTATCTACTTCAGGGATCCGGACGGCAACCTCCTGGAAGTATCCGTCAGCTAGACTTACCTTTTCGGCTGTAGGACAGGCTGATCAACCAGCACGAATTTCAGCCAGTCAAAACCGAATCTAAGCAGGGCATCGTCATCTGTCTCAATCAATTTTCGTCGCGATTTGTCCAGCCGAAACTGGTCAAGCAATTTATGCTCATTAAGATACTGACGGAAACGATCTACGTTATAACACACCATGAAGGCCAGTAACTGCCGAGGGCCGGCGGACCCTTCTCCCCTCCAGGTACTGCTTACGGCGAAAATCGTATCAAGCTCCGCCCAGAGATCGTCCTTCTGGTTGTAGTACTGAAGGCCCTGGTCCTTTATCCACTCCTTGACCGTCCACGAACGGTCCTCCTGGTGGCCGAGACAATATTCGTGATCCGTCATAAAATAATACTCTTGCGGCCTGCCCCCGGAACTTTCCCGATCAACCGCCCGCTCAAGAGGATAGGTCCGGCAGGCGGAAGGACGGTCTTCATACACCTCACAGCCGTCCTCGCCAAGAAAAGGGCAGGCCTTTTCTTCATTGTCCTGCATCTTGAGCATTACAGCGGGGAAACAGGGGTTGGCGCCCTTGGTGGCACCGCTGTACTTGTTCAGGAATTCTTCGGAATCGATCCCCAGTCTGGTTTTTAGCCGGATAATATCGTAAGGATAGAGAAACAGCTGCAGGTCCCGGCAGCATCTGGTAAAGCAGGCCACTCCGGAGTGACAGGCAAAATTAAACTTATTTTTGCCCAAAGGGACCATCCCCTCCGGAAATTCTTTTTTGCAGTTTTTATTACTCTTTTTCATGAACAAATCCAGCAAGACGTTTATAGTGTAGCACCATTTACACGAGAGAAAGCCGTTTGAACTGTTTGAACCGTTTGAGCCGTTTGCAAATGCCGATGACGACCCGGGATGTTACCACCAGCCATATCAAAGGTCAACAGACCTTAACCAGCTATCACCTAGAGCGATTCGTAAATAGATGAACCTGCGAACTCAGATATTCCTTGTTGCCTTTGCCCTGGGCCTGCTGCCGCTGCTGACCCTGATTGGCTTCAATCTTTCCGGGCATATCAAACGCCATGAAGAGGTTGGGTTGCAACAGGCCGCCGCCCTTCAGCAACTGAGTTTTTCCAAGATTAATTCCCGCATAGACCATTATCGTCAAACCCTTGAGGCAATATCAAAACTGCCCCGCTTAGGAAAAATAGTTGGCTCAAGCTCTGCGAAACCCTCTAAAGAGTTGCTGGTTCTGTTAAATTCCTGGCTATCCGAAAGGGACGCCATCTTGGAAGTAACTTTTTTCGACCTTGAAGACAAACCACGACTCAGCCTGATCAGGAACGATCTCTTCTTTGAAGTAAACCAGGAGACGACCATTACCCCCGACTCGAACAAGGTGATAAATATCAAGGAATTGATCCTGTCGACATCTGTCATCGCCGGCCAAAATCAGGTAAATGCATCCTTTAGAATCGATACGGGTAAATTCCTGGCAGAACACCTTGATTCCTTCTGGATATCGCCCACCGGTAATTATCTCCGTCAACCCCTGGCCATCAAGTTAACAACGAATCCCGATACAAATGCCTTCGAAGACTTCCCGGATCTCCAGGCCCTGCTCAGCTTCAGGCGCACCTCCCTTTGGGAGAGCGAAAGCGGTTTCACCGTAACCTGGATGCCTATTCTCCTGGATGGACTGAGGCCGGCCCTCTGGGTGGGTTCTCCGGTTGACCGCACGGCAGCCATCAAATGGAAGCAATCATTGATCGGCAACATTATTACAATTGTCCTGTTAATGTCGGTGATCATTTTTTTCATCGCCAATGGTATCGCCAAAAAGATCGACTCAATCAAAGAGCGAATCCTTACCGGTCTTGACAGGGTGTTGAACAATAGTCAGGAATTTGAATTCAAATGGTCCGGCCCGAAAGAAATTACCACTATGGCTGAAGACCTGTCTCGCCTGGCTCAACAATATATAGGGACCAACAAGGCACGCTATGCGGCTGAATCTGCGCTACGAGAAAATCAGGATAATTTCAACAACCTTACCAATTCGGCCCAGGACGCCATTGTCCTGATGGATCATCACGGTGACATCTCCTACTGGAACGATACTGCGGAAGAAATGTTCGGCTACAGCAGAGAAGAAGCAATAGGTAAGCCGATCCATTCTCTTATTTCACCGAGGATGGTTGAAGATAAGAAGCCAAAACCCATCAAGGAGCGGTCCTCCGGTGAAGGCCCGATCAGGGAAACCATCGAACTGATCTCCAAGAAAAAAAGCGGCTCCGATCTGCCGGTCGAGCTTTCCTTGTCGGAAGCCCGTATCAAAGACAAATGGCACTCAATCTGGATCATTCGTGACATTTCGGAGCGTAAATGGGCTGAGGAAAAAAGTCACCTCCAGCAGCAACAGCTCGTTCAGGCCGACAAAATGGTCTCTCCCGGTTTGCTTGTCTCCGGGGTTGCCC
>JBDLIW010000225.1:0-2849 GCA_039714695.1 Thermodesulfobacteriota bacterium
GCGTTGTTTTTATCACCAAAGGCCCCGATCTGGACGTAGAATTCGCCGCTCTGAAAATCGGGGTATTCCTTGAATCGTTCGGTAACGATCTCGCCGTGTTTGTAGGTAGTCGACTCGGCCAGGGCCGTTATCCGGACCTTGGCGGTTCCCTGGCCGATAAAGGCAAGCTGGGTGGCTCCTTTTTTGCTCATGTCGATAATTCGCCCCTTGACGAACGGACCGCGGTCATTGACCCTGACCGTCATCTCCTTGCCGTTTTCAAGGTTCTCGACCAGTAGAAAGGTATTCATCGGCAGGGTCTTGTGGGCGGCGGTGCCACTCCACATATTATAAGTTTCGCCGTTCGAGGTTTTGCGGCCGTGAAATTTACTGCCGTACCAGGAGGCAATGCCGGTTTGCACGTAGCCCCTGGCTGTCGGCAAGGGGTAGTAAGTCTTGCCGTCTATCCGGTAGGGTTTCTGGGTAGGGGGTATCCGGTCGCTTTTCGGCACGCTTTTGAAGGGGGCGTCAATCCTGGTTTTGACGGAGGCTCCCTGGTCGCTGCTGATCACTACGGTACCCTGCATGGAGCTACAGCTGCTGAAGATCAGGAAGATCATCGGCAGTATCAATCGAGTAAAATGGTAGAGTTTTCTCATCAGTCCGTTGTCTTATTCTGGTTGTTCGGGAATCTCTGGCGGTAGAAAGCCCCCGCCTTGCCAATGGTATGTGGGGTGTAGGGGCGTAGCCCGTTGTTTTGTCCGGTCAGGGAATCAAACCCGGTTTCGCCTGTCGCGTCAAGGTATGAAATGTTCAGGTCGAGAACCGGCCTCATGATCTGCAGTTTTCCCTTTTGGTCGGCAGCTATTATAGGTGTCTCCCAGCGCCTGGTCTTAAAACCTTTCAGCCAGATTCCCGGCTGCATTTCGCCGGTGATCTTGTCGAACATCACCGGGTCGGGGTCGCCATCGCCGTAGATAGCGTTTAACAGGAACTCTTCAACTTCCGAACTGTCCTGGATGAAGAGGTCGTCCCATTCCTCGTAAGCATCATTGTCGATTCTCAGCAAATGGGTGTTCAGGTCGGTGTAGCTCCAGCGGGCATGGCAGACCGCGCAGGCCGCTTTCCCCCGGTAGAGGTCGTGGGCCGGATTCGTGGCGATGGGGATGCTGAGTAGTTTCCCGCTGCTGCTTTGAAGATGCAGCTTGCCTCTCTTGGCTATAATGTTTCCGGCCGTCGGTTTGTGGCCTGGCTCCGGCAAATGGCATGCTCCGCAAGAGGTGGTTGCCATTTGCTCTCCCCCATGCATGGCCGTATGGCAATCGATGCAGATCATTCCCGCCTTCTGGTGGACATCAGGGCTCAACTGGTGTTGCTCTACCCCGTATGGCCTTAGCGGATAGGAGCTGTCCGCTTGATAGGGGGTCCGGTACTCGTGCTTAAAGTCGTGGTCGAAACGGCCGTAATAGTCACCACCGACCCGGTTGCCGTAGTGGCAGCTTAGACACTGGCGGTCGGCCGGTTTGGCGATAAAACGGTGGGTGGCCAGCTGACCGTCCTGAAACTCCAGATGACAGGCAGCGCAGCCGGTCCCCCTCCTTGTGCCTGAGTATTCGTCGCCCTCATAATATACGTGGCAGCGCAAACATCTTCGGCGCAGGAGATCGTCGGCCAGTTCCAGGGGAGAGGAGGGTGATTTAGCTTGGGGAATATCAGGCAGGCTTTGCAGATTGGTGGTTGCCCCGAAATGGCGGCGTATCTGGTTTATCTCATTCTTCAGGGTGAAGTGCAGGGAGCTTGCGGCCGGACCGGTCTGGTCATGGCAGCCGCCGCAGGATTTTGCCATGTTGTCCGGGTGGGCGGGACGGGCAATAAGATTTTGGTGGGCGGTCTCGGGATCGGCTGTTTCGTTGTCGCCATTGTGGCAGGAGGTGCAGGCCAGCTGCTGGTGCTTTTCGTCCAGCGAGAAGGGATGACAGGAGAGACAGCCTGGTTTTATGGCTGGTTGAACTGTTGACTGGCTTATCGGCTCGACGGATGGGGAAGATTCCTCCCGATCACGGCCGCAGCCGGCAATACTGGTCAGCAGTAAGAAAATTATGGTTATCTGAGTGATTATTGATGGCATGGCAACTCTATTTATAATCAATTTTAATAAAAAAATATTCTTAAAAAATGGCTATTCGATTGGTGAAATTAATCCCCGGAAATTTTGTCGGCAAAGAGGGGGTGATTTCCAAGTTTCCACTTGGAGAAATCAGGTCCTGTTGCTATAGTGACGTTCATGAAAAAAATCAGCCCAACTCAAAAAACAAAGTTTATCTTCGTCACCGGTGGTGTCCTTTCTTCGCTTGGTAAAGGACTGGCAGCAGCAGCTATCGGCGCCCTCCTCGAAGCCCGTGGTCTGAGCATCACCTTCCAGAAGCTTGACCCATATATCAACGTCGATCCCGGTACCATGAACCCTTTCCAGCATGGCGAGGTTTATGTGACCGACGACGGGGCGGAGACCGATCTCGACCTCGGTCATTACGAAAGGTATACGAACGCCGATCTTGGCCAGAGGAACAACTATACCTCCGGCCGGATTTATCATTCGGTGATCACCAAGGAGCGGCGGGGTGATTATCAGGGCGGTACCGTCCAGGTTATCCCGCACATCACCGATGAAATAAAAGATGCTATTTTCCAACTGGATGGTGAAACCGATGTCGCCATTATCGAGATCGGCGGCACCATCGGCGATATTGAAGGACTACCTTTTATCGAGGCCATCCGGCAGTTTCGGCTCGATGTCGGCAAGGATAACTCGCTCTTTATCCATGTCACCTGGGTGCCTTATATTAAGACGGCCTGTGAGTTCAAGACCA
>JBDLIW010000226.1:0-2845 GCA_039714695.1 Thermodesulfobacteriota bacterium
GACCGAGTACCCGGGTGCTTCGTCAGATTCGGGGCCCGCAAGGCCGGTCTGACCGATGCACCGGCCCATAGTCCCAGGTTCGATTTTGACGAAGCAGCGTTACCGGTTGGCGCCTCATTTCTGGCCAGGTCCGTCGCTACCGCCGTAGCTATGACTGACAAGGATAAAAACAAATAAACCGAATGTTAAAGTGAATACCTTGAGCGATTTCTTGGAATTTATACCGAGCAAGCCATACACTATTGGCGTTGAACTCGAGTTACAATTACTGGATTCAGAGCACTATAATCTGACTTCCGCCGCGCCGTCTATCCTCACCGGTTTACCCGTCGAATTTAAAGACAGAATCAAGCCGGAATTCATCCAGTCAATGGTCGAAGTTGCCTCCGGAATCTGTGATGATCTGGAAGAACTCGAAAATGACCTGAAGAGATCGATCAATCTACTTGAAGAACTTGCCCGGAAAAATAACTGCCTGATCTTTTCTTCAAGCCTCCACCCCTTCGCCCCGTACAGGGACCAGGTCCTTTCACCGGGGAAAAGATACGCCGCCCTGATGGAAGAACTGCAATTGTCCGGCCGCAGGCTGATAACCCAGGGACTCCATATCCATATTGGCCTGCCCGACGGCGCAACGGCAATCAAGGTCTGCAACTCGATCCGGCAGTACCTGCCGCTGCTGCTGGCCCTGACAACCTCTTCTCCTTATTATGGCGGTGAAGATACAGGTTTTTTTTCTTACCGTTCCAGACTGCTCGACTCCCTGGCCAGGGCCGGTCTCCCCCACCCTTTTGCGGATTGGAATGACTTCAGGGAGTTACTACTGCTTTTAAAGCGTAGTTCCATTATTGAAGACATCAGGGATATCTGGTGGGATGTCCGCCCCCATCCGGATCTCGGCACCATTGAAATCCGGATCTGTGACCTGCCGGTAAGATTTAATGAAATTATCGCTATTGCCGGGCTGGTCCAATCACTGGTCGTCACCCTGGCCGAAAAAACCGCTCCCCACAGCCACCCGCCCCTGGAACTTATCGCCACCAACAAATGGCAGGCGGCACGCCACGGTCTTGATGGGAAATTTGTCGATCAGGATAGTATATCCGAGCCCCTTTCGATGAAAGAGGCGATCAAGCGCTTGCTGGTCAGGACGGAAAAGGCCGCAAAGCGGCTGGGATCAAATGACAGCAGGCAGGAGATAACCAGGATCATGGCCGAGGGCAGCGGCGCGCACCGGCAGAGACTTCTCTATGAAAATCAGGCCGATTTCCGGGAAATGATCATGCAGTTGCAAAAGGATTTCTGGAATTGAGCAATTCCGGGCAAATAACCGTCGCTTCAGGACATCCCCTTACCAGCCAGGCGGCCATTGAGATAATGGCCGAGGGTGGCAATGCATTCGACGCAGTTGTTGCCGCCGGCTTTACGGCGGCGGTTGCCGAACCGGCCCTGACCAGCCTTGGCGGAGGCGGTTTTCTCCTCGCCGCCACCAGCAGCGGCGAAGAGATCATGTTCGATTTTTTTTCCGACACGCCGGGACTTGGCCTGCCTGAAAATGATCTCGAACCTCATTTTTTTAATGTTACGATAGAATTTTCCGGGACTGCCCAGGATTTCAAGATCGGTCTCGGCTCCGTAGCCGTTCCCGGCAACCTCAAGGGATTCATCCATGCCCACACCAGGCTCGGGGGCCTGCCCCTGGAAAAAATCGTCCAGCCGGCTATTCGGGCCGCCCGAAATGGAGTGGTTGTCAACCTTCGCCAGGCCCATTTCCTTGAACTGCTTTATCCGATCATGACCCTCTCCGATACCGGCAAGAAACTGTATGAACCGGGCGGCAAATATCTAAAGGAGGGGATGACATATTTCAACCATGACCTTGCCGATTTTCTGGAAAAACTCCCCCTGAACAATGGCGATGATTTTTACACCGGGAAAATTGCCTCTGAAATTGCCTCGGAGATGAGGAGCGGCAACGGTTTGTTGTCCGAAAAAGACCTGGCTTCTTACCGGGTAAAAGAACGGCGCCCCCTGGCAATTGAATATCGAGGCCACCGGTTTCTGACCAATCCCCCGCCGTCTTTTGGCGGCACCCTGATCGGCGCCACCCTGCAGTTGATGGAAACAGCTCCCTTGTCGGAAATGGCCTGGGGATCCAGCGAACACCTGAAAGTCCTTGGCAAGGTGCTGGAAGAAATAGACAAACACAGAGACAGCGTGGCCTCTGCCGCCGATCGGAACAATTTGGAGTGGCTTTCGTCAGCCAGCCGGGAAATACGAAGAATGTTCAGCAGGGGCACCACCCATATAAGTGTCTCGGACTCCATGGGCAATCATGCCGCCATGACCACCTCAAACGGTGAAGGCTCAGGATACATAGTGCCCGGCACGGGGATAATGCTGAACAACATGATGGGTGAGGACGATCTTCATCCGGATGGGTTCCACAGCAGCCCTTCCGGTCTGCGGGTCGCCTCAATGATGTCTCCGTCGATGCTGGTAGGAGAAAAAGGCGTCGAAATGGTCATCGGTAGCGGCGGCAGCAAGAGGATCAGGACCGCGATTCCCCAGGTGATCAGCAATGTGGTGGATTTCGGGATAGCGATAGAGCAAGCTGTGGAACTGCCCCGCATTCACTGGGATGGCGAGACGATGCAGGTTGAACCTGGGTATGAAGAAGCTGTAATTGAAGAACTGAAGAATATCTGGCCGGTCAACGCCTGGTCGAACAAGGGTGTATATTTCGGGGGAGTACACGCCATCTACAACGGCGAGCCGGCCGGTGATCCCCGCCGCGGCGGCACCGCCCTGAAAAAAACTGCCACCTGATCATCATTTATGCCCA
>JBDLIW010000227.1:0-2844 GCA_039714695.1 Thermodesulfobacteriota bacterium
GGGGTTTCGATGGCCGGATTACCGAACTTACGGACTTTCCGCAGCCATTTCTTTCACCCACCTCCCTTTTGGCTCCGGAAAACACCAGCACCAGCCTAGCGTCCTTCCTGGATAAGCGGGGCATAGAATCGATCACCCTCAGCGGCTGGTCAATGGGTGCATACCTGGCCATGGATTTCGCCCTGGCCTTCCCCAAAAGGGTCTCGGCAGTTTACCTGTTATCCGCCCGCCAGTCATGGCCGAAAGATGAGATTGAGGCCATCCGCGCCGAACTTGCTGACGACCCGACTAAATTCATGAAATCCTTCTACCGGAAATGCTTTCTGGGCTACAAAGGCGCCTATCGAAAATTTCTGGCTGAGCTGGAAGAACAATACCTGAACACCGTTGATCTTCCGACCCTTGAAGCAGGGCTTTCCTATCTCGAAAGTTTTCCCATGCCGGAAAAGGGGACAAAACTTGGTGCAGCCGATTTTCCGGTCTACCTCCTGCAGGGTGAAAAGGATATTATCGCCCCGCATCAGGAGAGGGCAGAAATCCCCGGAGCAAGTGTAAAAAGTATCAGAACAGCCGGCCACCCGGTTTTCCTGGACGAATCATGCACCTTCGACTGGCACCGTAAAAAAGAGTCAATCAGGCGAAAATTCTCAAGATCAGCCCCAACCTACGATGAACACGCGATCGTCCAGAAAGAAATCGCCGAGCGGCTGGTCGAAATGCTGCCGGACGGTCCAGGAAAGATCCTGGAAACCGGCTGTGGGACCGGCAACTTCACCCGCCTGCTGCGCAAGCGTTATCCCTCCGCCCAGTTGACTGCCCTCGACTTTGCCGAGCAGATGGTGACCCTGGCCCAGGAGAAAATGGCCAATGACCCGGCCTGCAATTTTCACAGTATTGATGCGGAAGTTTTTTTAAGTGAAAGCCATGATGATTACGATCTGATAACCTCAAACGCCACCATGCACTGGTTTGATGATCTGGCCGAAACCTCCCGGTTGATCTCCGAACGATTGACCAAGGGAGGATCCCTGATCTGCTCGATCTTCGGCCCCGAAACCATGCAGGAAATGCAAGAAGGTCTACAGGCGATTCATGGCCGCAAGGTCCCGGTACCATCATCATTCTTCCCGGCACAGGGTGAATTACAGGAGATTTTCGGGAGCCTGTTCGCTACAGTGGAAATAGCAGAGTGGCAAATCGTTCGCCGCTATCCTTCACTTACTGCTTTACTCAGACAGATCAGCAAAACCGGCACCGCAGGCTGGCATCCTGGCCAGCCCTTGCTCAACCGGCACCACCTGACAGAGCTTGAGCAATGGTTTGCGGATAACCACGACGGCTGCCGCATTTCCTATCAGGTTTTTATGGTAAAATGCGGCAAACAGGGTTGAACTAAATGACGGAAGAAAAGTCCATATTCATCACCGCCACCGATACCGGCGTCGGCAAAACCACGGTCTGCGGCCTGCTGCTCAGGTTCCTCCTTGAGCATTCCATCAAGGCCGGCTACCAGAAATGGGCCAGCACCGGCGACAGAGAAAACCCGGCCGACCTTGAATCATGCCTGCAGACTGCCGGGCTCAAGGTTGACCCCACCATCCTCGAGCTGCAGGTCCCCTACCGTTTTGACTTTCCGGCCTCTCCGCATCTGTCGGCCGAACTGGAAAACAGGGAAATCGATCCGGAGAAAATCATCAGCGCGTACCAAACCATGTCCGCAGACCATGAAGTTCTGATCGTCGAAGGGGTCGGCGGCCTCCTGGTGCCTTTAACCAGAGACCTGCTGCTGGCCGACCTGCTGGCCCAGCTGCAAATTCCAACCATCATCGTTGCCCGCAGCGGCCTGGGGACCCTTAACCACACCCTGCTGACTATCGAGTCTCTTCGCTCACGAAAGATCCCGCTTGGAGGAGTAATCTTCACCGATGGCGAAGATGATAATGAGACCCTGGTTGTCGACAATATGAAAACTATTGCCAAAATCGGCCAAGTCGAAGTACTTGGTCGCCTGCCATACTACCCAAATCTACAAGATCTCTTCAAATCGTTCACCCCGGTCGGGGAAAAAATCCTTAAGCAGATCAACCCGACAGTTCCTTAATATCACTATTCTTCGACTGCACAGGTCACAGTCATCTGTTCTTGGGAGAATGGCTCGTATGGAAAATAAAAGGATTATTTTTTAATGCGCAAAGTAGCCTTTGGATACTCAACCAGATGCAATATCCGCTGCGAGCACTGCGTGGCCACGGGAGACATTCCTGACAGCAGGAAGATGGACCATGACAAGGCAAAAACGATCATCGTCGAGATGGCCCAAGCCGGTGTTGGCGGTATAAGTTTTTCCGCTGGCGAGCCGCTGCTCTATTTCAATGAAATTGCCGAGCTGGTGGAACTGTGCCGACAAGTCGGAATATATACCAGAATTGTGACCAATAGTTTCTGGGCGAAGAACGCCGAATTATCAGACGGCCTGGTTGCCGAACTGCAAGAAAAAGGGCTTTGTCAGTTGCGGTTGAGTTATTCCAGGTGGCACCAGAAGCATATAACGCAGAGCAATGTCTTGAATGCGGCCCGCAGCTGCCGGAAGATCGGCTTGGATTATTTTATTTCATTTATTACCGATTTTTCGGGAGAGGATGATCAATATGAGCAGTTTCTGCGTGATCATGATCTTAAGTTTTTTCCCGAACCAGTCATCTATGCCGGTCGTGCAGAGTCATTCAAACGCAGGGAAATTCAGACCGATTATCAGACAAACTGCTGCGACATGAACCCCTATCTCACCCCGGATCTTGATATGTACGGTTGTTGCGATGCGGGCAGCCATTTCCCGGAAACAAA
>JBDLIW010000228.1:0-2841 GCA_039714695.1 Thermodesulfobacteriota bacterium
AGCGTTAAACTTTACCGGTTTTTTAGCTTTGTCGAAAAAGCTGAAAAGTTCATCCACGGTCTGCACCTTCCTGTCTGAAATTATTTAGAATATCCAAGCAAATCAGATACTTCAATCGTTTATAAGCTCCATGTCAAGGCACAGCCCCTGCAGCTCTTTCACCAAAACATGGAACGATTCCGGCAATCCTGCTTCAAGGAAGTTCTCACCCTTGACAATCTTCTCATACATCTTGGTTCGTCCCCCGACATCATCGGACTTGACGGTGAGGAACTCCTGGAGTGTATAGGCGGCGCCGTAGGCCTCCATTGCCCATACTTCCATCTCACCCAGACGCTGGCCACCGAACTGGGCCTTACCGCCAAGCGGCTGCTGCGTAACCAGGGAGTAAGGACCGGTCGACCTTGCATGGATCTTATTGTCGACAAGGTGATGGAGTTTCATGATATACATGACCCCTACCGTAACCTTGTTATCGAACGGCGCACCGGTCAGTCCATCATACAGAGTAGTCTGGCCGACTTCGTCGACCCCGGCCTCGACCAGCATTTTGCGGATGTCGCCTTCATTGGCTCCATCAAATACCGGCGTTGCCATATGCAGGCCCCCCTTCATCCTCTGCGCCAGTTTAAGCAACCCCTCATCCGACAAATCGGTGAGCAGGGTCTCAAATTCCTCTTTACTGTAGAAGTTCTTGAGGGTTTTCTTGATCTCTTTGACGTTCGCCTCATCGGCAAATCTCTGGACCTGCTCCCCCAGCCTTTTGCCGGCCAGGCCGAGGTGGACTTCCAGAACCTGGCCAACGTTCATCCTTGACGGGACGCCAAGCGGGTTAAGAACCACATCTATAGGCTCACCGTCTTCAAAAAACGGCATGTCCTCTTCGGGCAGGATCCGGGAGACGACACCTTTATTACCATGCCGACCGGCCATCTTGTCACCGACAGCCAGCTTGCGCTTGGTGGCGACGTAGATTTTCACCATCTTGATCACGCCGGGGGCAAGATCGTCGCCTTTGCGGATCCGCTTGATTCTGGCCTCGTACCTTTCGGCAACCATCTTCTTCTGGTTGTCGTATCCTTCCAGAAGCGTGGTGATCTCGTCCTCAACCTTTTTGCGGCCGGTGAAACCGATTCTCTTGATGGTCGACAGGGGAAGCTCTTCAATCAACTCACTTTTGATGACCTGCCCTTTCTTGAGCAGGACCTCGCCCTTCTTGACAGCTATATCGCTATCCGCTTTCTTGCCGGCCATGATACTGGCCAGCCGCTTCTTGATCGCGTTCTTCAGGCTGTTGAGCTCATCTTCCATATATTTTTCAAGGATGGACACTTCGGCATTGTCGATGGTCTGAGCCCTTTCGTCTTTTTCAACCCCTTTGCGGGAAAAGACCTTGGCATCAATGACCACACCTTCAACCCCGGGCGGAACCCGCAGAGAGGTGTCCTTGACATCGCCTGCCTTCTCGCCGAAGATGGCCCGCAGCAGCTTCTCTTCCGGAGAGAGCTGGGTTTCACCTTTCGGGGTTACCTTGCCGACCAGAGTGTCGCCGGATTTGATTCCCGCCCCCACCCTGACCACACCGCTGTCATCGAGATTGCGCATGGCGTCCTCGCTGACGTTGGGAATATCCCGGGTGATTTCCTCCTTGCCCAGTTTGGTATCACGGGCTACGGTTTCGAAAACCTCAATATGTAAAGAAGTGTAGGTATCATTCTTGAGCAGCTTTTCACTGACCAGAATAGAATCCTCAAAATTGAAACCGCGCCACGGCATGAAAGCCATGGTCACGTTCTTGCCGAGGGCCAGTTCTCCATGGTCACAGGCGGGGCCGTCAGCCATAAGCTGGCCCTTGGCAACCCGCTGCCCTGGATAAACAACCGCTTTCTGGTTGAAGCAGGTGTTCTGGTTTGATTTTTTATATTTCTCCAGACGATAAACGCCGATCCCGGTCTCAAAATCATCGGTACCCGGCTCGTCGTAGCGGACCACAATCCGGTTGGCATCGACTTCTTCCACCACCCCGTCGCCACCAGCCAGCAGGCACACGCCTGAATCCATGGCAACGGTGCTCTCCAGACCGGTGCCGACTATCGGCGCCGCAGTCCGGAGCAGAGGTACTCCCTGGCGCTGCATATTGGAACCCATCAGGGCCCGGTTGGCATCGTCATTTTCCAGAAAAGGAATAAGCGAAGCGGCCACACTGACCAGCTGATTGGGAGATACATCCATATGGGAGATCTGGTCTGCATTGGCAATTGTAACTTCGCCGGCATGCCTGGCGATCAGTGAATCCGGGACAATCTTGCCGTTCTTGTCGGTCTCAATCTTGGCCGGCGCGATCAGGCTTTCTTCTTCATCCAGCGCCGACATGTAATTTACATTGTCGGTAACCTTCCGGTCTTTTACTTCGCGGTAAGGGGTCTCGATAAAACCGTATTGATTGACCCTGGCAAAAGCAGCCAGGGAGACAATGAGACCGATGTTCGGCCCTTCAGGGGTCTCTACCGGGCAGATCCTGCCGTAATGGGTAGGATGAACATCACGAACTTCAAAGCCCGCCCTCTCACGGGAGAGGCCGCCGGGTCCGAGGGCACTGAGCCGCCGCTTGTGGGTAACCTCAGACAGCGGATTGGTCTGATCCATAAATTGCGACAGCTGGCTGGTGCCAAAGAATTCTTTGATAGCGGCAGTAATGGGTTTCGGATTGACCAGATCGTGCGGCATCATGGCCTCGATCTCTTGCAGGCTCATCCTTTCACGAATAGCCCGCTCCATTCTGACCAGTCCCATCCGGTACTGATTTTCGATCAGTTCACCAACGGTCCGCACCCTTCTGTT
>JBDLIW010000229.1:0-2825 GCA_039714695.1 Thermodesulfobacteriota bacterium
GAAGTATTTATGGTATTCGGTTAGGTCTGATTCGCATTCACCGCAGAAAAATCTGATTTCACCGAGAATTTGTGAGTCATCGCTATCCTGAGTAAAGCTGCCGTCTTCATTCTGGATAAAGCGGCTGGTCAGAATGACATTATCTGCTATCTCGAAGAAATCGTCATCGTTTCCGCAGACGGGACAGGTGAGCTTTACGGATTTACTCAGTTCCGGGATATTGTTCCGGTTTTCCACTCTGGTATCCCGTTTTGGTTTAGAAGCGGATATTGAAGGCGCCTGTTTCTCCGTAGGGCCGCTCTTCCTTGACGACAATCCGGGTAACCTCGGAGCCGGGCGAACCCTTTTCCAGCCAATTAAGCATCTGCTCGACTTTTTCGTCCTCACCTTCGACCACGGTCTCAACAGTTCCGTCCGGCATATTTTTGATCCAGCCGGCGACACCGACTTCCAGGGCTTCAGCCTTGGTGTAGTCTCTGAAATAAACACCTTGAACTGAACCATGAATTATGACATGAACTCGTTTTATCGCCATTTATCTCCCCATTTTCATTGTGTATAACAATTTTATCCGTCCAACATTATTTTAAAATCATCTTCACTGATAATTTCAAGCCCTAAATCTTTGGCTTTGGCAAGCTTGGAGCCCGGTTTTTCACCTTCAACCACATGGGTTACCTTGCGGTTGATCCCCGAGGCCACCCGGCCGCCGAGGGCCTTGACCCTGGCCTTAGCCTCGTTGCGGGACAGTGTTTTAAGGCCGCCGGTGAACAGAAAAATCAGGCTGCCAAGAGGCAGGTTCTTTTTGGATACCGGCGGTGCCTTTATCTTTAAGCCCTGATTTTCAAGTTTTGTCAATATTTTCAGGTTATCTTCGTTGCTGAAATATTCCAGCAAACTGGCCGAAACCTGGGGCCCAATTCCTTCAATTCCCTCCAATTCCCTTTGGGAAACTTCCTTAAGGCGGCCCAGGGTCTTGAAATTGTCTTCCAGGAGCCGGGCAGAAACCTCGCCGATATATCTGATTCCCAGCGCGGTGATGAGCCTTGCCAGAGAAGGTGTTTTGCTTTTAAACAGGGAGCCAATAGCGTTGGTTGCTGATTTTATTCCCCAACCGGGAAGACTGTCCAGGTCTGAAACTTGAAGGCGGTAGAGATCCGGAAGTTCTTTTACCAGGCCTGCCTCAAAGAGCTGTTCCATGGCTTTTGCGCCAAAACCTTCAATGTCCAGGCCTGATTTGCCGGCAAAGTGGCTAAGGGCACGAAGACGCTGAGCCGGACACTGGACATTCTGACAGCGCAGAGCTGCTTCTCCCTCTTTCCTGATTAATTCCTGGTCGCATTCTGGGCAGTTTGCGGGCATCCTGATTTTTTCAGCGTCACGAGGTCTTTTTTCTTTGATCGGTTTGATTACCTCTGGGATGACGTCCCCTGCCCTTTGCACGAGCACCGTGTCGTTAATGCACAAATCCTTGCGGGTGATTTCATCTTCATTGTGGAGGGTGGCGCGGCTGACTGATACCCCGCCTACGTTTACCGGCTCGAGAATTGCGACCGGAGTTACGGCGCCGGTCCGCCCTACCTGGAATTCTACGCCCAAGAGACGTGTAGTTTCCTGGGAAGCTGGGAATTTACGGGCTATCGCCCAGCGGGGGCTTCTGGCCTTGGCGCCGAGCCGGTGTTGCAAGTCGAGGGAGTCGACCTTGACAACCATACCGTCTATTTCGTACTCCAGAGTTTCCCGCTTTTGGCCAAGATAAGCAAAATGGTCTATTACTGCCTGCATGTTGTCGCAGACTCTGGCCAGAGGGTTGATTTTAAAGCCGGTTGAGCCGAGAAATTCCAGGACCTCGGAGTGTTTCTCGCAGGGCAGGGCTTGAGGGTCGCTTACTCCATAAGCATAAAAATCAAGGGGCCGGGCGGCGGTTAGCCTGGAATCCAGTTGCCGCAGGGATCCGGCCGCGGCATTACGTGGATTGGCAAAAAGGTTTTCTCCTTGTGCCTGGCGCTGTTCGTTTAACGAACGGAATCCGACCAGGGAAATAAAGGCTTCCCCTCTTACTTCGAGTCGTTGCGGAAGAGTATCGCCCCTCAGCCTTAACGGAATGGAGGGGATGGTTTTGAGGTTGGCGGTAATATTTTCGCCCTTTTGTCCATCGCCTCTTGTCGAACCGGTAACCAGAATCCCGTCTTCATATACCAGCTCGACGGCCAGGCCGTCCAGTTTCGGTTCTGCTATATAACCCAGCTGGTCCGTTGAGTTCAGGAAGCGCTGTAAGCGATCTTCGAAATCGAGGAGATCCTGGTCGTTAAAGGCATTTTCAAGACTCAGCATCGCCACCCGGTGGGCAACGGTGTCGAAGCCGCTCAACACCTCTCCGCCGACCCGTAAACTTGGCGAATCAGGGGTTATGAGGCCCGGAAATTTTTCCTCCAGGGCAAGCAGTTCCTGAAATAACCGGTCATACTCGCCATCGGATATTTGCGGATCATCCAGCACGTAATAAAGGTGGGCATGGAAGTTTAACTGGCGGCGCAACTCTGCCAACCGTTGCCGGGCGATATTTTTGTCTGCCATGTCTGGTGGCTACTTGTTTTTAGAAAGCAGAACACCAGCGGAGGAGATGTTCTCCCGGTCGCATTCATCGATGAAGATCAGAATCGATTCTGGTGGTTTTTCGGCGACCCGGGCGATGACATCGGTTACCCCCCGGCACATTTCCTCTTTTTGCTCGCTACTCAGTTCGCCTGCGACCCTGATGCTGACGTATGGCATGGTGATCTCCTTTAGAAGATGATTTTAGTAATTCGGGTTGTTGAAGCACG
>JBDLIW010000230.1:0-2821 GCA_039714695.1 Thermodesulfobacteriota bacterium
AGGGCGGCGATCCACTATCGGGAGGCTCTGCGACTTAACCCCGGGCACGTAAATGCCGGAAGAGGCCTGGCGGCTCTTTACCGGAATAATCCCGGTCTAAGAGTTGAATAGAGGGGAGGGTGGCGGTTTCCCTGCGGCAGGGGGGAAAGGGGCCGGTTAGCTACTTACATCCTGAATCTCGGTGCGATTCCGGCCGGTTCCCTTGGCTATATAAAGGCAGCGATCGGCTTCTTTTATAAGGTTGTTCATGATGATATTTTCTTCACTTTTCCTGGCTGCTATGCCGATGCTTGCCGTTACCTGTATTTCCCGGCCGTTATATCGGAATACATCGTCCTGGACGGCTTTTCTGATCCTGTCGCAGATTGAAAAGGCCTGTGCTCCCGTTGTTTCGGGCAGGATTAAGAGGAATTCCTCTCCTCCGTAACGCCCGATGATATCGTAGTCTCTGAGCTGCCTGACAATGAATTGAGCTAATTCATGCAGCACCAGATCGCCGCATTGGTGGCCGTAGTTGTCATTGATTCTTTTGAAGTGGTCTACGTCCAGCATGGCGATGGACATCGGTCGTCTCTTCCGCTTGTGGGTCTGCATTTCAGAATTAAGTGTTTCCAGGATATTTCTGCGATTCGGAATCTGGGTCAGATCGTCAGTGTGGCTCAGGAGCTCCATTTCTTCCGTGGATTTCAGGAGTGCTTTCTGGTGCGATATAAAGTCTGAGATATCGAAGACGGAGACCAGCAACTGCTCCGTGTTCCCCTCTTCGTCATGCAGGGGGGAGAGAATGACAGTCTGTTCCATGGGTTCCAGTTGTTTTTCGATGTATGAGCGTCCTGAATAAAATGGAAACATGTGCGGATTGATCTTGTTGTTGAAAAAAATCGGCTGATTGTTTTCAAAAACCTCTTTCGCCCGTTTGGTGAATTTTCCCTTGTTGAGAGATGGGAAGAAATCCTCGATGCTTCGACCGTTTATTTCATCCTGATTGATGAGGCTGTGTTCGGCCATCCACTGGTTCCAGAAAACGATTTTCATTTCCCGGTCAATGACGGCGATGCCGATGCTGAGATGGTCCAGTAACTGGAGATGGTTAAACATGTTTCGGTCAGGATGGCGGAAGATAAAAGGTAACAAAAATATGGTGAATTTCCTGGGAAAAGAAGAGATAGATGATAGCGGCAATGGAAAGGAAGGGGCCGTAAGGGATCATGGTCTTGCCGCCCTTTTTCTGCTTGAGCATGGCGCCGACTCCGACCAGGGAGCCAAGGATTGAACTACAGAAGACAACAAAAAGCAGCGATTGCCAGCCCAGGAAGGCACCGATCATGGCCAGGAGCTTGATGTCGCCGCCGCCCATACCCTCTCTCTTGGTGAGAAAGTAATAGGTTGCGGCGATGGCGTAGAGTGTCCCGCCGCCCAGCAGAATGCCAAGGGCAGAACTCTGCCAGGTGACAACGGGATTTACGAACGAGGCGCCAAAACCGATGATGATGCCGGGCAGACTGATCGAATCGGGAATTATCTGGTGATAGGAGTCGATGACGATTATGGCCAGCAGAGCAGCACAGAAAACAAAATAGATCCCGAAAGTCAAAGAGAAATAAAAACGGTAAAAGAGTGCCAGTGAAATTGCGGCCATGGCGGCTTCGACCAGAGGATACTGCCAGGATATCTTCATGCTGCAATGGCGGCATCTGGCCCGGAGCAGGATAAAACTGATAATCGGGATATTGTCGTACCAGCTGATAGGGTTTTTACAGCTGGGGCAGTGGGAGGCGGGGAAAACTATTGACCCGCCTTCCTGGGGCAGTCTGAGAATTACCACGTTCAGGAAACTGCCGACCATGGCGCCCATAACTCCACAGAAAATTGTGTAATAAGTATCGATCATATCAAGTAAGTCATTTTTTTTTGAGGTTCGAGTGAGTATATTTGATTTTCCTTGCCAGGGAAACGGTAAACTTTATTTAAGTTGGTAATTATTGGCTATGAAAGACAGGACGGAAATCTCGCAAGGCGAGGCCTTGCAGAGGATTAAAGCCGAGATTTTAGCTTTTGACTGGTTTCTTAATCAACGCAGGATCGATTTGTTGGTCGCTGCCTTCGCGGCAGTCAAGGGCGCTTTGCCGGGGAGGCGGGGGTATGGCTATGTTCTGGGGATGGCCGGAGGGACTCTGGCATATCTGGAACGGCACGGAGATGAGGCTTTGCCCGAGGTTCTTGATTTCTTCAAGCAGGCCCTGGCTTATCTGGTGACAATGCTTGAAGAAGGCGATTTAAGCCAGGCCCGGGAGGCGGAGATATTTCATCTGGTCCACGATCGTTTTAAAGTTCTGAAAAAAAAGGTCACCACCGCAAAAAGGCCGCTTCTCCCCTGATCGATGGAGAAAGTGCTGCTGTTTCGGCCTTGGCTACGGTCATTACCGGCCCGGAAATTGTTAAATACTTTAATCATTTGCAGAATATATTATACTGTTGAGCAAATATAGGGTTGGTTAAATGTCAAATTCTCCAGATTTGTGAAAATTATTAAAGGTTGTCAGGCGTGTAAATGGTTGAGACAGGGCAGGAAAGACGGCGGGATGTCAGGGTAACGTTCAGGGCTACGGCCAAGCTGAGCTACTCGGATAATCGCAGCTTTGATGAATGTGAAACAAGAGACATGAGTGTCAGTGGTGTCTTTGTCGAAGGAGTCACCGGGGTTGATTTTGGTGAGAAATGCGAGGTGGAATTTCACCTCTGCGGCAGGACCAGTAACCTGGTACTGGAGATGGCGGGAGAGACCGTCAGGATCCAGGATGATGGTGTGGCTCTCCAGTTT
>JBDLIW010000231.1:0-2820 GCA_039714695.1 Thermodesulfobacteriota bacterium
TAGGCATAGGGGACCCGCAGCACACAGCTGCCCGTAACCTCCGACGATTCAAGAAATTTCAACCGCTGGAGATGATCGGCAGTTGTGGCCGTGAGCTGTTCATCCGTACTATTCCAGATCTCGTCATCCCGATCACAAAAATACTCGGCCACAAGATGGGTCCGGCCGGCCGGCGCCATCTCCGGGCTCCAGTTGGTCGGTTCATGAATCCTGCCGAAGGGGACGTCCTTGCCCGGAAAATAAAGCCAGGTAAGATCGGTAACCTTTTTGCGGTTAAGCATCAGAGTGACCACAGCCAGGGAACGAAAACTTATCCGAGCTACCGCCGCCAGCACCTTAGCCGGCGGCCGGGGGCACATTTTTGCAATCAGCAGGGTAAGGGGAATACTGGAAAAATATTGACTGCCACGCAAAAGAGAACTGCCGTTATCATCGCGCAATTCAACCCCGGTGATCATTCCGTCAAGGTGATAAACCTGCTGCACTTCAGTGGAGGTTTGGACCTGGTTGCGACCAGCGATATAATCGCCCAACCGGTCGGCCAGCTGGCCAATTCCCAGGCGGGGATAGACAAAACTGTCGGTCAGGGTTTTGCAACCCCGGCCACTTACCTTGAACAGGGCATGCTTGACGGCTTGCCAGAGCGAAAGTCCGTCGATCCGCTTTGCCACCCACTCCATACTGATCTTGCGGCAATCAATGCCCCAGACCTTCTCGCTGTAATCCCTGAAATAAAGGTCAAACATCCGGCGGCCAAACTGGGCCACCACCCAGTCTTCCAGCGAGACCAGGGGCGGTTTCGAGATAACCTGCCGCACTTTTTCTCTACCATAATCGAGGATTATTGAGGCCGAGGTAGACAAACCCAGACCGAACAAGGCATTGACGGGATTAAGGGGATAATCAACAAATTTACCGTGCATGAAGATTCGGCTGCTACGCGGCACAGTGAGGAGTTCGTCCCCCAGCAACCCCGAAACAAGGGCCATGATCCTTTCATTATCGGTAAGAAAGCGGTGGCCGCCCAGGTCGAACCTGAACCCGTCATGGCAAATGGTTCGGGCCAGACCGCCCACCCGGGCCCCCTTTTCGATAACGACGGTTGGCTGCCCGGCTTCTGTCAACCGGTGACCGGCCGCCAAGCCTGCCAAACCTCCGCCCAGAACTATTTTCATCTCACTAACAGGACGGGAATTTTCGCATTGTTTGCCACTTCCCGGCTAACGCTGCCCATGAAAAGGTTATGCATCCTCTGGCTGCGCGAGCCCATGACAATCATGTCAACCTGCTCCTCATCGGCAGCCGCCATTATCTCTTCGGCCGGATGCCCTTCCCGGACAATTTTCTTCACGGACGAAATCCCTTTTGCCGCCAGCATGTCTGCAAAATATGCCAGAATCCCGGCGGCTTTTTTGTCGAGCAGTTCCTGGTGCTCCGTGCCCTGCAGCGCTTCCTTTAAAGTACTCACCTCGGAATCGCTGAGCAGCAGGTCATCCATCACGGAACCGCCTTCCATCTTCTCAACATATAGCAGGAGCAGGTTCTCGGGCAGACAACCTCCCAGAATATCGATAAGAATCTCGCAAGTCCTGATCGAACTCTTGGTGTCATCCACCGCCAACAGAATATTTTTCATGGACTATCTCCATTTCGTGGTATTCCAGCGTCTGGTTAATCTTTGTAAAAGTTGCTGAGTGGTTAGTGCTGCTTTGGCCAGGGGAATCTATTCCCGATCAGCCCTATTCTTCCTGCAGCGACTTGTAGTACTCACTCATTTCTTCGGTAACGCCTTCAATTTTTTCACCGCCGCCGCCATAGCCGGCTGCTTCCACCGCCCCGAAATATCCCGGTTCAGTTCCGGTGCTGGCCGAAAGCGCGTACCCTCCGGCAAAACAAACCGCCGCGACAATTACAATCATTATAGTAAATCGGGCCGAACCCATTCTAACCTCCTTTATTCCTCGTCATCCTTATAAAGATTTTCATACTGTTTCATCAGGTCGGAGTCTGGATCCGCTCCGGCCTCGACATTATCGCCAACCCCAAAGCCCACTTCTAAAAAGGGGGGCAAGCTGTAGCCCAGCATGAAGGTGCTGAAGCCGACAACTATCGCAATTATTATTAAAAGATGATGCTTTACCATTTACACGCCTCCTTTTCCGGATCCCAGCCTGCTGTAGACCCGGTGTTTATCCCTTAACGATCTTGAAGACGTAGCGACCACCATCCGAGCTTTTTTCAACAATCTCGTTACCATTCGAATCACACATGGCCGAAACCGATTCGGAAGACGAAGGGTTGTCAAAAATGACTTCCAGCATATCGCCGCTCTGGATCTTTTCGAGGGCCTTCTTGGTATAAATCTGGGGATGCGGGCAAACGTACCCGGTCACATCCAGGGAGTAGACACCTTCTTCTTTTTTTCCAAATGACATAGCCATAATTTTACCTCCGGTTTCATCAGTTTATCTGACGATTTAATTATTATTAAAGATCGAAGCCGGCCATTTCATCGGCCATCTTTCTTTCCGTATACCAGTTAAAGAATTTGACCCCGATATAGGCGCCGCCGATCATGCCGAGCCCGAAGAGCCAGCCGGACATATCGCCCATGGCGGTGCGGACGAAAAATGCGCCGACATTACAACCGAGGGCCAGCCTGGAGCCAATCCCCATCAAAGCGCCGCCGACAATCGCCCAGACCGCCAGTTCCATGGTCGGAGCCTTGAATTTAAACTCGCCATGGAGGAGAGCCATTACGGCCGCGCCGCCGATCAGGGCTACGGACATCCAGTCGGCCGGATTAATAGCGGGACTCGG
>JBDLIW010000232.1:0-2799 GCA_039714695.1 Thermodesulfobacteriota bacterium
TCGCTGGGGTTTTGGCTGGTCGTACCCCAGGGGGTATAAGGCCCTGACTGTTGCCGAGCGGCAACAGGTGGAGAAGATGCTTGGTGGTAAAAACGAAAGTCAATCTGTGGGCGGGCCGTAGTCGCCGGTCCGGGCGGTTGAGAAGCGGAATTATTTACTCGCGGTCAGAGGTTCGATCAATTAGCCGTTCAAACGGCTCAAGCGGCTCAAACTGCTTAAGCAGCTCAAACGTTTGTTAAGACATTCTGGAGAAATCGCCGATTTTCAGGAACAGATTTGAGATATCGGTTAAAAGCCTGAGGCGGTTTATCTTAACTTTTTTATCATCGGCCATGACCATGACCTCGTCGAAAAAGTGATCGATCGGCGCCTTCATCTTGAGAATGGCTCCCATTGCCTGCTGGTAGTTTTTGCTTTCAAACAAAGGAGAAGCTTCGGCTTTGACTTCCTGTAATACCTGATAGAGGTTCTTCTCGGCCTCTTCTACAAGCAGCTCCTTATCAACATCCTGGGCATCAGCGAATCCCTTGGTGATGTTTTTTACCCTTTTGAAGGAGCCGGCCAGAATGGTGAAAGTCTCTTCGTCCTGGACCGCCATCAGGGCCTCAATCCGATGATCACAGTCAATCACGTCATCAAAATTAACCGAAGCGGTCACAGCCTCTACTGCCGCAGCGGTCCGGCCCCGGGAAACCCGGTCATTGACGTACCGATCGATGATGAAATCAAGGATGTCTTTTCTTGCCTCCGCCGGTTCTGCGGTTACTTTATCGCCGTACAGTTCCAGGGCCTTATCAGCTAATTCCTTGATAGACAGGGAGAAGCCCCGGCCTTCGATGATATGGAGAAGTCCCAGGGAGAGACGCCTGAGGCCATAGGGGTCTGTGCTGCCCGTTGGTTTTTTGCCGATACCGAAACAACCGGCTATGGAGTCTATGCGGTCGGCCAGTCCGACCAGCGCCCCACCATCCGCTTCAGGGAGACTGCTGCCGGCTCTAACCGGCATGTAATGTTCGGCGATGGCCTGCGCTACTTCCGCTGTTTCGTTGTCCAGAAGAGCGTAGGCGCGGCCCATTTTCCCTTGCAGGGAGGGGAATTCATTGACCATTTCGGTCAGGAGATCCGCTTTGGCAAGGTGGGCTGCACGCTTGGCGGTTTCCCTGGCTTTCGGAGCTACTTTCTCGGCCAGCCAACCGGCAAGTTTCGTAACTCTGCCGGTTTTCTCAAGCATGGTACCGAGGCCGGCCTGGAATACTACTCCGGAAAGATTGGCGACATGATCTTCAAGCTTCCGGTTCTTGTCTTCGTTAAAGAAGAACAGGGCGTCTTCAAGACGGGCTCTCAGGACCCGCTGGTGCCCCTCCGCGGCCAGGGCGTGGTCCTTGGTGTCGGTGTTGTTGACGGCGATAAAATGTGGCATCAGCCGGCCGTTGTCGTCTACCACACCAAAGTACTTCTGGTGTTCCCGCATGGAAGTGATCAGCACTTCGTCGGGCAGGGCCAGGAACTTTTCGTCGAAGGCGCCGCAGACTGCGTGGGGTTCTTCAACCAGGTTGGCTACGGTGTCCACCAGTTCGTCGTCGGGCATGATTTGCCCACCCGCCCCGGCAGCAGCTTCTGTGACTTCCTTGATGGTAGCCTCTCTTCTTTCTTCCTGGTCGGCCATTACATGGGCTTTTCGTAAAGCGGCCAGGTAGCTGTCGTAATCGGTTACCTCGAAATCGTTCGGTGCCATGAAGCGGTGGCCCCGGGTTGAGGAGCCACTATTTACCTTATTGACCTCGCAAGGGATTACCAGGTCACCGTAGCGGGCCAGGATCCACTGGATGGGCCGGGCGAAACTTGCCTTGCCTGAACCCCAGCGCATGGATTTTGGGAAGCCCAGTTGCTGGATAATTCCGGCCAGGACCTCCGGCAGCAGCGCTGCGGTTTGCTCGCCTTTTTTCTCGATAACCACCATTAGATATTCACCCTTGGGGGTTTCGGCTATCCGGATATCTTCCAGAGTGGCGCCTTTGGATCTGGCAAAACCTTCCGCCGCCTTGGTCGGTTTATTGTCTTTGTCGAAGGCAGCGGATTTCGGCGGCCCCATAACCTCTTCCCGGCTGTCTGCTTGCTCTGCTTCCAGGTCACTTACGCAGATGGCAAGGCGCCGCGGGGTGGAGGCGGTCCTGATCTTGCCGTGGGCAAGGCCCAGTTCGGCAAGCGCTGTGGTCACCATCTTGTTGATATCATTAATGGCGGGGGTGATATAGCCGGCCGGAAGTTCTTCGGTGCCAATCTCAAATAGGAGTTCGTGCTGCATCGGTATTTGTTCTCTCTCTAAATTATTTTACTTAAAAAGGTCTTCAGGGCCCTTCCAGGGTGGCGAAAGTATTGAACCCTTCGGCCAGATTCTTAACGGTAACCGAGAACCAGCTGATGTCGCCATGTTTCGCCAGTTTATCGCCAATTGCCTTGGTGATGCTCTCCACGGACAGGTATTTCTCGGCTGCTTCGCAGGGGATGTCGCACCAATTTAAGTTATGTGAGGTAACTTCTTCAACCATTTTTATCAGATCTTCTATCCAGATGAAATGTTTGAACCGGAGACTGATGTCGGCTATTCCCCATTTCCCCAGCGATCTCGGCAGGCTGTCCCCGGTCTGACTGGGCAGGGGAGGGTAGATCGGCACCCGGATATTCAGGGTCAGTTCATCATGCTGGTCAAGGGAGCCGTGCATCCGGCAATTGTACTCGCTGATGCCCACCGAATCGCGTCCTTCCATGTTCTTCATGAAATAGGGGAAACTGATTTCG
>JBDLIW010000233.1:0-2782 GCA_039714695.1 Thermodesulfobacteriota bacterium
TCATTACTCGACGACAATTACTCGGAAAAATTCTCTCTGGGCCTTTTAACCACCACCGGCAGCCTCGGGCTCCTTTTCCCTCCCAGTCTGCCCCTGATCATCTACGGGGTAATTTCTGAAACCAGGATCGACCACCTTTTCCTGGCCGGTCTCCTGCCCGGAATCCTGATGCTGCTCCTCTTGTCCGGATATGCGATCAGGGAGGGCCGCATGGCCTCTAAGGGCAATTTTCGCTTTTCCTGGCCTGACATCAGCAAAGCCCTTAGAGAAGCAGGCTGGGAGATCCCCCTGCCCTTTATCATCCTGGGTGGAATTTACGGCGGAATCTTTGTGGCAGGCGAAGCAGCGGCCGTTACTGCTCTATATGTGCTGATCGTCGAAGTTTTTATCTACCGTGACATAAAGTATGCGCATCTGTCGACCATTATGGTCAAAAGCATGGCGCTCTTCGGCGGTATCCTGGTGGTCCTGGCGGCCTCCATGGCTTCGACAAACTTCCTGATTGACCAGGAAGTGCCAAACAGGCTTTTTGAATTGATCCAGGCACATATATCCAGTAAATACACCTTCCTGCTCCTGCTAAACGTCTTTTTGCTGCTGGTCGGCACCATGCTCGATATCTTCTCGGCCCTGGTCCTGATCGTACCGCTGATTATCCCGATCGCCCAGTTGTACGGGGTCGACCTTACCCATCTTGGCATTATTTTTCTGACCAACCTGCAGATCGGCTACTGTACCCCGCCGGTTGGCCTTAACCTCTTTCTGGCCAGCTACCGCTTCGAGCGCCCGGTAACCAAACTTTATGCCGCCAGTCTGCCATTCCTGGGCATCCTGCTGGTTACCTTACTGATTATCACCTATTTTCCCCTCCTGAGCCTGTTTCTGGTTAAACTTTGGGGAGGATAGATTACGAACAACATTGTTGGACAATCTTGTCTAGCAAAAAGAATTAGAACCCAAATGGTTTGGTTTGATTGACACCTTATAGTTTTTTTGCCATTCCCATTGGCACGCAGCTGAGCATCGCAAAAGCTGTCGAGATAGAAGTTTGAACTGTCTGAGCGAAGCGAGTTTTCAAACTTCCGACAGCTTTGAGAAGCGCAAGGTGTCCGAAGGACCAAGTGACACGGGTGCCCTTTCTTTTGGTTCGTTTTCTTTGCACCCTTCGGGCATAAAGTCCAGCAAAGAAAATGAACAGAGAAACTTTATTATGTAGACAAAGTCTACTGTCCCTGGCCTATGTCAAATTGACAGCTATTTAATACTAAAATGAACATCGGGAAAAAAGACTATGCCCATTACCAAATTACTGGACAAAACCAGAGAGTTTGAGATTCAGACCTACAAGAAACCGGAAGATATCAAGCAGCTCAACCTGACCCATGTGGCCTTTTCCGGCACCCCGCTCCACCATCCTAATGACAGCGACAAGGTGATCTTGCTGGCCGATCCTTTCAGCTCGAACACTCTCTATTATGAATTCAATATAAGAGATATCTCCTTTGCCGAGCACCTTGAAAACATAGTAAACCCCGAGGGACAGACCCTCAGTCTGGTCAGGATCTGGGTCAAGAAAAAGAGTCTGGCCGTCCGCTGCACTCCGTTTATCGTCGAAGATACTCGTTTGCGGTAATCTTTTTCGCCCGGAACGTTAGGCCCCCCGGTGAAGTTTGACCGGCTGTGCGGCCCGGGCCCGGACCTTGATATTCAGCATTTCCACCCCGATCGAGAAAGCCATCGCAAAGTAGACGTAGCCCTTGGGGATATGCAACCCCAACCCTTCCCCCATCAAGGTAAAACCAACCAGGATCAGGAAGCTGAGCGCCAGCATCTTGATCGTCGGATGTCTTTCGACATAATCCCCGATCGCCTGGGCCGAGAACAACATCACCCCTACAGAGATAACAATCGCCAGAATCATTACAGCCAGATGACGGGCAAGACCCACGGCCGTTATTACGGAATCAAGCGAGAAAACAATATCAATCAGGGCTATCTGGATCAGCACCCCGGCAAAACTTACCGACTTTGCCTTCTGCTGTTCTTCCTCCGCTCCTTCCAGATTTTCATGAATCTCATGGGTACTCTTGGCCAACAGAAACAGGCCGCCGATCAGCAGGATAATATCACGACCGTTGATCTCCCGGGCAAACACCTCAAATAATGGGGCAGTCAACCCCATAACCCAGGTCAGGGAAAGAAGCAGGACAATCCTGGTCGCCATGGCCATTAGCAGACCGATGGTCCGGCCTCGATCCCGCTGCTCTTCCGGCAATCTTCCGGCCAGGATAGTTATGAAAATTATATTATCTATGCCCAGGACAATCTCCAGGGCGGTAAGGGTGGCGAGGGCTATCCAGGCCTGCGGATCGGCAATCCAGTCCATATTTTTATTACCTCAGGTAAACTTTATCGATTCACAAACGTTTATATCATCAGGAGCACCCGAATATCCGAAACCGGGCTCTCCACTGTTTTAGTGAAGCGGCAAGACCGCCGCAAGTATTTTTAAGAAATTAAATTAGAAAAGGAGATGAAAAATGAATTCAAACATTTACAAGCTGACCCTTCTGCCCGTGGCATTAATATTACTCAGCGGATCCGTAGCCGCAGCCCGAGGCGGCGGTGGCGGTGCAGGCGGAGGTGGTGGAATGGGTAGCGGTGGAGGCGGAAGTTTCAGTAGCGGCGCCTACAACAGAGGGGCCGCAGGTTTTGACTCTTATGGATCGGGAATGCAGTCCAAATCGCAGGCAGGACAATTGAACCAGATCCGTGAACGAAC
>JBDLIW010000234.1:0-2776 GCA_039714695.1 Thermodesulfobacteriota bacterium
GGAAGCAGCGGTACTTTGCCGTAACCGCCGGGCAGGTCAATGGCAAATCTGGGAACCGCCAGCCCGGAAGTATGGCCGATCAGTGCGCGCATTATCTCAAGGCCCTGTTCAACCGGGGTTCGGAAATGATCGGTGCCGCGGGTCATGTCGCCCTGGAATATATAATACGGCTTTACGCGGATCAGTAAAAGCTTATGCATTAATTTTTTTATTACCTGCGGGTTATTGTTGACCCCTCTCAGGAGGACGGTCTGGCAGCCCAGCGGGATGCCTCCATCCGCCAGTCGCCGGCAGGCCCGGGCTGACTGCGGGGTAATTTCGGCCGGGTGGTTGAAGTGGGTGTTGATATACAGCGGGTGGAACTTCCTGAGCAATCTGACCAGCCTGGTCGTCACCCGCATCGGCAGAGTGCAGGGAGCCCTCGTGCCGAGCCTGATAATTTCAATGGACGGTATCCTCCGCAGATTCTCAAGGATCCATTCCAGTCGGTCATCATCGAGCAGCAGTGGGTCACCGCCGGAGACCAGCACGTCCCTGATGGCCGGGGTTTTTTCCAGATAAGCGAAGCCTGCTTTCAGGGTCTCGGTGGTTACCCGCAACCGGTCGGTCCCCACCTTGCGTTTTCTGGTACAGAACCGGCAGTACACGGCGCAGCTTGAATTGACCAGGAAAAGGGCGCGATCGGGGTACTTATGGATCAGGTTCTCCACCTGGCTCAGGTTTTCTTCATCCAGGGGATCTTCGGGGCAGACCCTGTCGTTAAGTTCAATCTGGTCTGGAACGGCCTGGAGCCAGAGTGGATCGCCCGGCTCTTTGATCAGGCTCAGGAAATAGGGGTTTATCCGCATCGGGTAGGCCGCGGTCACTCCGGTCAGGGCCTGCCGGTCGGACCGGAAACGGGCCGGCAGGTCGGCGGGGTCGGTTATGCTTTCAGCCAGGATTTTACGCCATCTGGACATCTGGGATCATCTCAACGTAATAAGAGCGGTTATTTGATTCGTTGCCACATATCATTTGCACAAACAGTGGATGTAAGTAAGCATAACTGGATTTTCTGACCAGGGCTATCGTCATGTAGTTACGAAGTTGTTTTGCTGTAATGGCGATTCGTCTCTTGTGTAGTCAGAATACAGAAGTCAGTATTCAGGAGAAAAGTGAGGAAATCTGTTATTCTGAATCCTGTATTCTGACTCCTGACTTCTATCAGAAACAAATTGATGGCAACAAATGATATGGGCTACATTAACGTCAACAACCATACTACAACTTGGTAAGCTGAAACATAATATTTAAGTCAAATTATTTCGCGTCTCTTTTTAATAATTTGTTTTCTGATTGGAGGAAGCTGTGATATCGGAAACCTTAATCGTCAACCTGCTGCTTATCCTGTGTGCCGCCTGGTTTCTCGGCTTTATCTTCACCCGGTTGGGTTTGCCGGTAATGCTCGGCGAGCTGATGGCCGGCCTTATCCTCGGCCCGGCCCTGCTCGATGTGGTCCATATGAACTCCCAGATTGAACTGCTGGCGGAACTGGGAATCTTTTTTGTCATGTTTTACGCCGGCATGGAGATGAACCCCAAAGAATTGCTGGAACATATCAAGCCTTCCATGGCCGCCGCGCTGGGTGGCTTTGTTCTGCCTTTTGTCCTGGGCTTTTTCTGCACCAGGTTTTTCGGCGGCACCCTTTACCAGTCCCTTTTTGTCGGCATGGGTCTTTCGGTTACAGCGATCGCGGTGCAGGCGGTGATCCTCCAGAGTATGCATATTCAGAAGACCGAAGTCGGTCACGTCATAATGGGGGCTGCCATTGCCGATGATATATTCTCCCTGGTTACCCTGTCGGTCTTGCTCGGGTTGGCCAAGAGCGGTTCCATCTCAATGGTGGCGGTGGGTTTCCTGCTGGGCAAGGTGGTCCTGTTTTTCGGCTTCACTATCCTGGCCGGGGAATTCCTGGTCCCGGCCATTACCAAACGTCTTACCGATGACCATGGCAAAGCCTTTACCTTTGCCCTGGTTGCCGCTCTGGTCATGGCCTTTTTGGCGGAGAAGGCCGGGCTGCATCTCGTTATCGGCGCTTTTCTGGCCGGCCAGTTTGTCCGCCGGGAGATTATGGATGAGAGGATATATAACCTGATCAGCGACCGGTTTTTCAGTATCAGTTACGGTTTCCTTACCCCGATATTTTTTGCCACCCTTGGTTTTCACCTCCATTTCGAATGGAGCTCCACTTTTGTGGTTTTTGCCGTGGCTGTCACGCTGGTGGCCATTTTCGGCAAATTTGTCGGCTGCGGGCTTGGCGCCAGGATGGCCGGGATGAATCTAAATGAGGCCGCGGTTGTCGGTATCGGCATGAACGGGCGTGGGGCGGTGGAACTCGTGGTCGCATCCGTGGTGATCAATCTCAGCAATCAGCTGCTGGCGAACGGGATCATCAGTGAGCCGCTGCTGACCCCAAACCAGTTCTCCGCCTTGGTCTTCATGGCGTTTGTGACAACGGTAATTACCCCGGTACTGTTAAAATGGTCGGTGCTGAGAGGTTGTTCAAGTGAAGAGGGGGCGTCTTTTTGCGTCATCTGGCGAGACTCAGGCGGTCACCAATAATATCAGGAGGGAACCGTGTCCCAGAACACTTATGGATTGCGCTATGATGAATTGGGCAGGACCTCTGAAATTCTGGTCTACAGTCGCGGCACCAGAGCGATGGCCAATAATTTCATCAATAAGGGTACGGCCTTCTCCGAGGAGGAACGCCAGGAGCTTGGCTTGTCCGGCAGCC
>JBDLIW010000235.1:0-2716 GCA_039714695.1 Thermodesulfobacteriota bacterium
TAGGGCAGGAATCAGCCCTGGTAGCGAGTGCAGGTAGATCAGGAGGGGATCACGCTCATCAAAAGCCTGGTTAAGGAGAATGAAAGATTTGTCGTAATCACCCAGAGCTATATGGATCAGGGCCTCACAATATGGATGTATATAGCCATTAGTCAGCTGGGTGAATCGCTCAAGGATATTTTCAATTTCAGATTTCTCACTCCGTAGCCCGTGGACCAACCCCAGATAGCCAAGGGCCAGGGGGCTGTCTTTACCGATCTTGATGCCTTTGCTGAATGATTTCAGTGCGTTATCGGTTTCGCCTTTACCCAGGTAGGCCATGCCTAGCCAATAATGGGTCAGGACGAAGTCGGGATCAATCTCCAGGGCTTTCCGGTATTGTTCAATAGCTTTGTCCTGCTCCCCGGAAAAGGAGAGGATCATGCCCAGGTTGGCATTGATGATCATGGACAGAGGGTCAAACTCCAGAGCGGATTCCATTTCTCTAACGGCCTCCGTGAAGCGGGCCAGACCGAGAAGATAGAGGGCATACCAGCTATATAAAACAATCTCGTTAGTCAGTTATAATATCAATACTATGATTTTTTAATCAAACTGATAACCCATTGATTTTAAAGGAATTATTCTTGGAAAAGGGAAATTGTAATTCAGGAAAAAAGGAAGATCTATAAAAAAAGCCGCACCCAAACCGGTTGTGGCTTCCTTTTTCATTTGGCACGTCTACATCAGATGTTTGCTGGTTTACAAGGCTGCTTTTTTCTTTAGTTCATTTATGTCCAGCTCATTGATCCAGGGCGGGAGGTTTTCCCAGACGGAGTGGAAACCGAAACCGCCGGTCGTCATCTCTTTAATCGCTTGCTCTTTTGTCCAGCCCTGGACCGCAATCCGGTAAATGGCGCTCATCGTTCCGGTCCGGTCGGCGCCATGCTGGCAATGGACCAGAACCGGCGTCCTTTTCGGGTTGGTGACAATCTGCAGGAAACGGATAATTTCCTTTTTTTCGGGGTGCCAGGCCTTCATGTAGATGTGCTCGTAGGCCAGGCCGGTCAGGCCGATCTCTTCCCGGTCTGAATTAAAAGAGCGTAGATTGATCACTGTTTCGATGCCTTGTTTCTTCAGGTTCTTCATGCCGGTGGCGGTGGGCTGGGCGCTACGGAAAAGCTTATCGGATATCTTGTGGAGATTAGGCACTCCTTCAAGTTTTATGGGCTGGGCCCAGCCTTTCGGTCTCTTGCTGGAATCAGCCGCCGCCGGGCAGGTCAGGGCAAGTATCAGCAGGAGGGTCAGCACTGATACTGCCGGGGAGGGGCATAGGGTTTTCTTCATTAGCGAGTCTCTGGCAAAGGGATTTTCATGCTAAGAGCAAACAAAGCCTAGCGCCTTGTTGTCCCATGGTCAACCAAATATCCAGGTGGGGAGCAGATCTCCTGTCATCTCAGGTGTTGTGGATGACCTTTTTCAGTTTCGCCCGAATCTCGGCGGCGATAGCCTCCACGGTCTCATTGCCAACTGCCTGCATGGAGGCAAGCGGATCAATGGCGGCGATCTCAACTTTGCCGTTGTCAAGCTCCTGAACGATAACATTACAGGGCAGCATGGTACCGATCTTATCTTCGGCCAGTAGCGCTTTATAGGCGAAGGGCGGGTTGCAGGCCCCCAGAATCCGATAACGCCTGAAATCCACATCCAGTTTCTTTTTCAGGGCTGCTTGAACATCGATTTCGCTGAGGATGCCAAAGCCTTCTTTCTTGAGTTCTTCCGTCACTTTATTGATGGCGTCATCAAAGGACAGCCCGACTGTTTTGTTGAAATAGTAGGTCATATGATCCTCCTGATATTTCAGTTCAGGAACCCTGGTCTGTCCCCTGGCCGGTTTCGGCCAGTTCCGCAATTACAGAGTCCCGGGCGCTGCTGGTAAGTTGCCTGATTTTCAGTTGGGAGAGGGAATGTTTGGCGGTCCCCCTGACCTGTCTGTCAACGTCGCCCTCGCTGACTATTGCCAATGCTTCCATTACCTTGGGCGGCGGGTTTTTCAGGCGACCGAGTATTTTCGCGGAGATGAGTCTGCTTCGTCCGCTGCGACTGGAAAGCAACTCGAGAAGTGCGGGAACCGCCGCTTCTTCTTCTTCTCCCATGTTGACCAACTGGCTGGCCGAGTTCAGTCTGGTTCTCTGGCTGGTGTTTTCCAGGCCTTTGGTGTATCTGGCGACGTTCTGATCCCTGGAAACGGGCTGCCGGTCCCTGGGACATCCGTAAATAAGCGCGGTAAAGATCAACAGGACGATGAAATATTTGTTCTTCAAAGCTACCTACCCCTTTATTGGCAAAGTTGATATATGAAAGTGGACATCTACTAATAATAAAAAACAAGGCGGAGGTCTTGGGTTTTTTAAAAGCAGGGATGTCACTGTCCTGGTCAGGGTGGAATTTTCCGATGGGGATTAATACCCGAAAAATCGCGGTTCACTCTTTGTCAACCGGTGTGATATCATTTGCTTTTGCTTCGGCGGCCCTCAGTCGTCATCATTGTTCGGGAATATTTTTTTGTATTGATCCGGGTAGATCTCTTTTACACAGTCGGGGCAGATGCCGTGACTGAATTCTGCCTCCGAATGGTTGGTGATATAGGATTCGATCTGGTTCCAGTAGCCTTTGTCGTCGCGCACCTTCTTGCAGGAGGCACAGATGGGCAGCATGCCGCTGAGCGTCTTGACCT
>JBDLIW010000236.1:0-2715 GCA_039714695.1 Thermodesulfobacteriota bacterium
CCTTGAAATAGTTCCCGACAAGACCGACCTTGTTCTGGTGCATGACGGCGTTCGGCCGCTGGTTACTCCCGAGTTGATAGAATTATGCGTTGCGCGGGCGTCAGACGTCGGCGCGGCGATGGCGGCCGTTCCGGTAACGGACACCCTGAAAGCGGAGGACAATGGCCGGGTAAAATACACTGTCGATCGCCGGGGACTCTGGCAGGCCCAGACTCCCCAGGTCGCTGAGACGGCTCTGCTGAAAAAGGCTTTTGCCCGGGCAGCGGCGGAAGGATTCCAGGGTACGGATGAAGCTTCACTCCTGGAGCGTATCGGGGTCGAGGTGAGTATTGTTCCGGGCTCGGAAAGGAATATCAAGGTGACCCGGGTCGAGGACCTGCAACTGGCTGGAGCGATATATTCAGACATGCACGGCGGAGGAAAAGCAATGGGTGTTTTTCGGGTGGGGCACGGCTTTGATGCCCACCGGTTGGTTGAAGGCAGGCCACTGGTTCTGGGAGGGGAGGTTATTCCCTTTGACCTGGGATTGCTGGGCCACTCCGATGCGGATGTGCTGGTCCATGCTCTCTGCGATGCTATCCTGGGGGCTGCCGGCCTGGGGGATATCGGCCGCCACTTCCCGGACAAAGACCCGGCCTATAAAGATGTTTCCAGTATCCTGCTGTTAGGGGAAGTTGCTGAAAAAATTACAGACCAGGGTTTCAGGCTGGTTAATGCAGATATTACGGTGATTGCCCAGCGGCCTAAATTAGCCCCTTATTTCCCGGCCATGCTTGATAATCTCGGCAAGGCACTCGAGGTTGACCGATCATGCCTCAATTTAAAGGCGACCACGACCGAGCAGCTGGGGTTCACCGGTCGGGGAGAGGGGATGGGCGCCCACGCGGTGGTCAGCCTCGTTGGAACACTTCAGGAGCCTTTAACTGATCGGTGACCGGCCTTTCCTTTTTTGATTTTTCCCAGCGGCGCATAGCCCTTTTCGCCTTTTCGGGCCAAAGAGGTTTGGTGGACGAAAAAACCGTCTTTATTCTCAATCAACCCCAGTGACCCCTGGTGGGAAGAAATTCCTGCAAATGAATCTCCTAGAGACTTCAGTCTCTTTTTTCCCTTGATTGCTGTCAGCAGCATATTGGCTGCGTCATAAACGGCGGCGGCTGAAAAGGTCGGGGTCTCATCAAAGTTCTCCCGAAAAGCATCCTCAAAAGATCGATATGCTGCTTTATCGTTGGTATTGCTCAGATAACGGGTGACGATGGCGTTTTGCGCGGCTGGGGCCTCTTCGTCAATGATCTGCCAGGTTGAGGCCGGGTCGGCCAGGGCTATGGGCAGTTCTTGGCGCGATGATTTAGCCAGGCGGCAGATCTCCAGGGCCTTTTCGGAGCCGGCAATGATGACCAGACCGGCGGTTTCTTTCAGGACGGCTTTGTTGACTATGTCAGCGAGCGAGGCCATTTTTAAGGCTGGGATATTTTCGATTTTCAGCACAACCCCCTTATTCTCTTCGTAACGGTTGCGGAAGGTTGTCAGCCAGTTGTTGTTGTAAGGCTGGTCGTCGGCAGAGACTATAATGGATACTGAAACGATGCCGCTTTTCCAGAGATAATCAGCCATAGCAGGCCCGGTGGTGTCCAGCGGCGAACTGACCGCGGCTACTTTAGCGGAAATGGCGGTTGATGGTGCGGGAACTGTCCCGGTTATGACGACAAAAGGAACTCCCCTGGTCGGAATGGTGTCTGTCGGGGCTCCGGAATTGTCAATAATCGCCAGCGCATCCTCATCGTCGAAGAAAGAGATGGCTGTGTCCGTCAGGGATGGTTCTCTGGCTGAATCCAGGCTGACAATCCGGACATCGTGGCCGCGAACGCCGCCGGTCTTGTTGGCCATCGCTGCTGCCAACTCGGCGCCTTTGAGCCCTTGGGGGGTGCCGATATATCCTAAGGTGAGGGGCTTTTCGCCGGAGCAGCCGGTTATCAGCCATATTGACAGGATAACGAGGGCTAACTTTTTCAGACCGTTTTTTCTGGAATTATCAGCTGGCATTATACATTTCTCTCTGTTTGTTTTTGTGGATGCGGCAATATATAAGGTAATCCGGAAAAATACAACCGGCGGCATAGATGGGCTACAGAACAGGTTCAGTTTATATAAGCGGGTATGTTTCTTCAATCCGGTGAACAGCACCGCTGCTGGAAAGGATGCTTGAGTATAGGTGGAATTCCTCCACCGGGAAGGGGGGGAGGGCGAACAGACTGTGGGCCGCCATAAAATCCGCGACTCTGTTGATGGGTGGATTTTTGAGGCGGGCAATTGTTATATGCGGGGCGAATTTTCTCCCTTCAGGGGGCAGGCCGCTTTTGACCAGGATTGCTTCGATCCTGTTTCTAAGCCTTAGGAGCAGATCGTTGGGTTCAACTCCCAGCCAAAGAACCCGTGGCTTGCGGCGGGGAGGGAAATGGCCGATACCTTTTATTTCCAGCATTGGAGGATCGCAAACGATCCCGGCCAAGGCACTGGCAATCTGTTTGAAGATGGATCCTTCCACTTCACCGATAAAGCGGACAGTCAGATGGATTTGTTCCGGGGGAATCCAGCGGGTGTCCGGTAGGCCATGGCAGATGGAGCCAATCTGCGCTTTCATTTCGGCAGGGAGGTCTACAGCTACAAAAAGTCTTTTCATCATCTCGTAACCGGAAATTAATTAGCAGGGTGCTTTCT
>JBDLIW010000237.1:0-2699 GCA_039714695.1 Thermodesulfobacteriota bacterium
GTGACCAGCGGCTGGAAGTCTTCCAGCCGTTCTTTTATAGATAAACCATCACTCTGCTTGCTTTTTCCTGTTAGGCAGAGACTTTTTCATTGTCGGCCAACTTTCGGAGAATTCTTCTCTGTTACTGTAATTAACAGTCAGGGTAATGGCGTCATTTTCAAAAGATGGGGAGTGATTAATGGAGACCCCTTTGGGAGGGTTTAACTTGCCGATAAATTTCCTGAATTCGGTCTCTGTCTCACGTAGCCTTGGAAAGCAGCAGTCTCTCAGCCGTTTCATCAGCATGGCTGTCTTCTGCGGGGGATTTGCTTCCGGGTGATCGATTATGTCGTTGAACTCATCATCTGATAAAATTTCACTGATAGACACGTTTTTACGGCGATGTAGTTCATTACAGAGATCCAGCAGTTTCCTCTGGTTTGAGTTACTCAGGTTGAGCAGGTGGATGACTTCCAAAAGCGCATTTCTGTCCTTTTCTTCAAGATCGACAAGGCGAAAGGCGACTTTCATATCAAGTGCCCCCTGATGCAGAGCTTCAAGGTTTTTATCGCCAAGACCGGCCAGCGTCGCAAGCTTTCTTCCTTGGAGTTTGCTGGCCAGAGTCAATCTGTCCCCGAATAATTCTTTTGCTTTTTTTTCGCCAAACCAATCTATGGCTTTGTGCCAACAGGTAGCCTGTTCGGCGACGCTGGGCAAACGAGTGGCGAGAATATCTTCCAGGGCGAGGGCAAGTATTTCCTCCGGTTTGGTTTCGGCAGGAATGACCAGGCAGTCGCAGAGGTGGTCGGCGGTTTTCCTGCTGAGATCGTAAATCAGCTGGCGGCTTGTAACGATCAGGTATTCAGCGGCTTTTTTTTCAAGGACAAGAGGCGGACGGGTGATTGCTTGACAGACGAGGGCTTTCCCGGTCGGACTATGAGGTCTCCAATCACTGATAGGTGTTAGAGAGTAAGTCCGGTCATCTTGATCTATCTCGTTTATAGATATTTTCCGGTATTGAGCTTTTATGTTCATCGTGATGCCTGACATGGGTTAGAATGTTATTGGCCTGTTATGCAGTCGTGGCCATGATAACGGTTCAGGGTTGATAATAATACAATTAATGTGAAATTTCTTTGATGGCACGAATCTGTCTCGATAAAGACTGGTTACAGGAATATCCGGCGGTGGTCCGCCGGGCAGTTCGGTCTGTTACCGGGGTATATCCGGAAGTTTACGTGGCGGGCGGGGCAGTGCGGGACTGGCTGTCCGGCTTTTCGGCCGGTGATCTCGATCTCACTGTTAACGGGGATGGGATCAAAGCCGCTCGGCTTTTTGCTGAGGCTGCGGGTGGTGTTTTTGTCCTGCTGGATGAACGCGAAAAAGTGGCCAGGGTGGTTGCGGATGGTTTGACCGTTGATATAGCCTCCTTTCGGGAAGGCACCTGTAATATCAACGATGATCTGGCTCTTCGTGATTTTTCCATTAATGCGATGGCGGTCGCCGTTGATCCCGGCTCTGGAACCCTGGCGAAGCCCTTTACCGTCCTGGACCCGCAGGGCGGGGCGGATGATCTGGCCCGGGGGATTGTCAGGGCGGCGGATGTTGCGGTGTTTGCTAGTGACCCGCTTCGCCTGCTAAGGGCCTACCGGTTTTCGGCAACGTCGGGTTTCCTCCTTGATCCAAAAACAAGCGGTTGGATCAAGGAGAAGAGCAGTCTGCTCAAGAGGTCTGCACCGGAAAGGATCAATTACGAACTCAACCTGATAATGGCCTCCGGCAGGGCGACGGAATCGATCCGCCGGATGGATGAAGCGGGTCTTCTGGGGAAAATCTTTCCTGAACTTATGTTGGGCAAGGGCTTGGAACAACCGGCCAGCCATCATCTCGATGTCCTTGAACATAACCTGGCCGCTTTGGCTGCCAGCGAGATAGTCATCAGCAGTCCTGATGAATATTTTCCCGATCACGCAGAACAGTTTGTTGCCTATCTCGCCCGGAAGAACATGCCGCTCCTGATCAAATGGGCCGCATTGTTCCATGATCTTGGTAAGCCGGAGGTATTTGAGACCAGAGATGATGGACGGGCTACTTTCTACAATCACGACAGAGCCGGGGCGGAACTTTTCGGTGAAATAGCCCGGCGTTTGCGCTGGAGCAAGGATCGTATCAGGATTGTCTCGGGCCTCATCGGGGCGCATATGTATCCTTTTCACCTGAGTAACGCTATGTTAAAAACCGGCATTACCCCCCGGGCGTGTTTACGTCTGGTCAAGACAGCCGGAGACGACCTTCCCGGTCTGTTCATTCTGGCCATGGCGGACAGTCTTGCCTCTCAGGGGCCCTTGCGCCCTCCGGAAATGGAAGCGAACCTTGTATCCTTGTATGCCAAAATTGATCAGGTTTACGGAGAATCAATCAAGTCCGTCCTGGCCGGTCCCCCGCTATTGACTGGTCGTTATCTTATAGAAATGGGTCTTGAGCCTGGCCCGATCTATGGCCGGATTCTTGACGGCATAGAGCAGGCCAGGGTCGCCGGTGAGATTGATGATCGTCAGCAGGCAGTCGCGTGGGTCAAAGACTTTCTGGCCGAGGAGAATGCGGTGGATGATTGAACTGGCTTTGCGAAGCTATTTTTCTTCCGCTTGCCCTGCGAGCTATTTTGACAATTTTGTTGGGCGGGTAGTGAGTTTTCGGTAAACTGACATGTAGCTGACTGA
>JBDLIW010000238.1:0-2691 GCA_039714695.1 Thermodesulfobacteriota bacterium
CTGCCAAAGCGAGAATTCCTTTTGAATAAATATCCCCAAAATAGTAAGTTTGATCTTAAGATTCCAAAGAATCCGTCCAAACAAACCATGCAGAGAAAACCATTATGCTAAAAATCCTGGCCGTTATGGCCGGAGGTTCCCTAGGGGCCGCCAGTCGCTACCTTTTATTCCAAGCCGTCCAGCGGTTGACCGGCCCGTCATTCCCGACCGGCACCCTGGCCGCCAACCTGCTGGGCTCATTCATGATCGGCCTGCTCTGGAGTCTCTTTGAGGGCTCCAGGCTCACCAACGAATGGCGTCTTTTCATTTTCACCGGTTTCCTGGGCGGTTTCACCACTTTTTCCACCTTCGCCCGGGAAACAACCCAGCTGTTCAAGGTAGGAGAGTGGAAAACAGCTCTTGTTTATGCTGGGATCAGTAATATACTGGGGATAACCCTGGTGCTTGCCGGTTATTATGTTTCACGCCGGTATCTGGTTTCAGCCTGAACCAGCAGCAGCAGCCAAAACAGACAAAGCTTCACAATGCCTATTTTACTTTACACATACCTGATAACAGAGATTCTCGGCCCGTTTTTTGCCAGCCTGTTAATCATAAACGCGATCCTCTTTCTCGGCAAGCTGTCTTCGCTGCTGGATATGATCTTCAGTTTCGGGGTCAGCTTTGCTGATTTCGCCAGGATCAGCATCTACCTGCTGCCCAACCTTCTCCTTTTTTCAATCCCGATGGCCAGCATCCTGGGGGTGGTCGTCTCCTTTACCCGGTTGACCAGCGACAACGAGATTCTGGCCATGAAGGCCGCCGGCATCGGTCTTCCCCGCCTGCTGGTGCCCGTGATCATCATCGCCATCTTCAGCTCAGGTTTATCCCTCCTGACCTCCACCCGGTTGATCCCCGCCGGCAACATTGCCCTGAAACAGACGTTTTTTCAACTGGCCAAGGAAAAAATCGACAAGGGGTTGAAAGAGAAAGAGTTCAGTGACAATCTGAAAAACGTGGTCATCTACGTTGACAAAATCGACGAGCAGACCAGGCAATGGCAGGGGGTGTTTATTTCCGACCTGCGGAACAGAAAATATCCGACAACGATCATGGCCGAAACGGGAGACCTGCAGAGCGATCCCGACAATATGGTCATCAACCTTAACCTGCGACAGGGAAGTGTCCACCGGAGCAGTAAGGAAACAAGCCAGACGATCAGCTTTGAAAGCTATAACCTTTCCCTGCCGATGACCGGCAGCTCCCCTGTGCGGAAGATCGGCAAGAAAGATTTGTCTCCGGGAGAACTGCTGGCAAAAGCTAACGAATTATCCGCTAAATCGAGCGAAAACCCACAGCGGCAGAAACAACTCCGGGACCAGATAACTTCCCTGATGATTGAATTCCATAAGCGTTTCGCCCTACCGGTCGGCTGCCTGATCTTGACCATTCTGGCTTTGCCCCTTGCCCTCCAGTCTCGGCCCGGTCAGAGGCCGGTGGGCCTGCCGCTCGGACTTTTCTTCTTTTTTCTTTACTATGTTTCCCTCTCGTTGGCCAAGTCCCTGGCCGAGACCTCGGGTCTCAATGTCGGTATCATAATGTGGTCCCCGGACATAATTTTCGGGCTGTTCACCATGATCATCGTCAGAATTGCCGCCCGGGACAACAACATCAGAACCTTGGAAAAGATGCTCGACATGATCTCCCAGTCCATAGCATTCTGTAAAACCATGCCCCGGAGGCTCAGGAGATGAACCTCCTCGACAGGTATATCTTCTCCCAGTTCACCAGGAACCTGGCCCTGGTGGTGAGCGGACTGATCACCGTCTATCTGCTGGTTGATTTTTTCGAGAAGGTCGACAATTTCGTTAATGCCGGCCAATCAACTTCTCTGGCCTTAAGGTACCTTTTCCTGAAAGTCCCGCTGATCCTCGACCAGCTCCTGCCGGTCTGCCTCCTGCTGGCCGGCATTATCACCCTCGGGGTAATGAACCAGAACCGGGAGGCCATGGCGCTCGAAGCAGGAGGCATCAGCCTCAGGCGGCTCACCAACCCAATCCTGGCGGCGGCGCTTTTTTTCTCGCTCCTCGCTCTGATCTCGGGAGAATGGCTGGTGCCGGCAACAATTTCTGAGACAAACCGGATCTGGTATGAGGACGTCAAGAAAACGAAATCCCAGGGCATCGTCCGCCACGGCCAGGTTTACTACAAAGGGAAAGAAGGCCTCTACTCTTTCCGGCGATCGCCGAAAAGCAAAAATAGCTTCAAAAGTTTTTCCTACACAACCTGGGACGAAACCTTCGCCCTCAAGCTGCAGGTAACGGCAGCCTCCGCCACTTGGCAGGATGGAACCTGGTTCTTTAACAAGGGACAGCTAAAGACCCTGTCTCCGGAAGGGGACTACCAATACAAATCATTCGCCAGCCATGAAATGTCCCTGCCCGACAATCCCGACAATTTTTTTATCCCGGCCTACAAATACGAAGAAGCGTCCCTCTCGGATCACCTTAAAGAGGTATTCCGCGATCAGGAAGGTCGCCTCAATGCCTGGCGCAACCTTAACCGCCGACTTTCTTACATCTTCCTCGGCTTCCCTCTAATATTACTGGGACTGCCTGTGCTGGTCCTTGCCAACCAACGCTGGCACAAGGACCTGTCGCTGGCAATACCACTCAGTTGCATTATGGCCTTTATCGCCTGGGGCTGGTGGAG
>JBDLIW010000239.1:0-2675 GCA_039714695.1 Thermodesulfobacteriota bacterium
GCTACGGCAATGGAAGCGGAGGCCAGAAGCAGCGGCAAACGGCTATCTTATCTCGTATCAAAACATAAGTTCCATCCGGAAGGAATGGCAAAGGCCTCTTCCCGGGCGCCTCTGGTCCGGATTTCCTCTACCCGGAAGGCCAAGCGGCGTCCGGCTGAAAATAGCCAGGTGCCGCAAAATCGGCAAGGGATAGGCAAGAAGATTTCATCCCGAAGCGCTATTGTTCTGGACTCCGAAACCGGCGAGGTCATCTATTCCCTGCGGCCCGACAGACCGGCACAACCAGCCAGTACCATAAAGATTTTGACGGGATTAATCGCCATCCAGTCGCTCGAGGACCAGGATTGGGTTTCGGCCAGCCGCCGGGCCGCCGGAATGCCACGGTCGAAGATCTACATTAAACACGGAAAATCCTATCGGGCGGGGGATATGATCAACGCGGTCCTTCTCTCGTCTGCAAACGATGCCAGTGTGGCCCTGGCGGAGAAAATTGCCGGTTCGGAGAGGGTGTTTGCCAAGCTGATGACCCATAAGGCAAAGGCCTGGGGTGCGGAAAACACTGTCTGTAAGACGGCAAGCGGTCTGACCGCCAGGGGGCAGAAGTCTACGGCTCGCGACCTGGCTGTTTTATTTAACCGGGCCATGGAAAATGACGAGTTTGCCAAAAGGATCGGCCGCAAAAAAGTAAGAACAGGTTACGGAAAATTATTACGCAACCACAATCGGGCCCTGTGGAGGATTGAAGGCAGTGAAGGTGGGAAAACCGGTTTCACCAAAGCCGCCCGGCAGACTTACGTCGGCAAGTTTAAGCGGGGCGACGATGAGTTGACCGTGGCGGTGATGGGTAGTGTGACCATGTGGGACGATATCAAAAATCTGGTTGAGTATGGTTTCGGCCAGAAGAAAAGAGAGGAGATGTTTACCGCTGCTGCGAAGTAGTGCCTGACCATAAATGGTCTTTTTCTCCGACAACTTCGTCGCTTCGTTCTTTGAAGGTGCTCATGTACTTCAGTATGCAGAGTTTATACCCCTTGTGGGTACTTTTCAAAATCCTAGCTTCTCGTTCTCGAACAGGTAAGCGAGCTTGCGAGACTCCGAAAATCCTCATTTCCGGACAGACACAAAATAATAATTGTTAATGCCCGGAGATTTTCAATCCCGGCAGGTCCTTCTGAGGCGTTTTCTTTTGCCCTTTCAATGTATTTCTTTTATCTCTACCCATATGTCATTGACCAAAGAAAAACTAAGGATGACCAGTTTGCCGCTGGCGGATGAAGATATTATTGCCGGCCAGGGGAGGCTGGCTGAAAATCTCAGGCGTTTGGATGGTTACCGGGATTGCCGGCAGATTTTCGTCGACCCGTCCTTGTTGCTTCGCCAGGTCAGAATTAATGCTCTGCTGGACGGCAAGAAACTGGTCATGCCGGCAGCGGGCCTGAAGGAGGGCTTTTGTCTGCTGGAGCCATTTACCATTCCATTCAAAGACTTGCCCTTTGGGGTTACCTATAAGGGGTTGGATCGTTACTGTAAGAGATTGTTTGTCGAAGACATCCCGTCCCTGGAGATTTCCATGCTGGTCGGTGAGGCTTATGGTGTTGATCGGCAGGGGGTGTGCCTTGGAGATGGCTTGGGTTTTTTTGATCTCGCCGTGGCTATTCTCGGAGAACTGGGGGGATTAGGAAAAAACTGTCAACTTATTGCGGCAATTGATGATTCCGATAAGATAATTGAGGAAGTTCCCGGTGATGAATGGGATGTCAGGTGCAATGCTATCGTCAGCCCGGCGGAGAACTTCCCTTTACCGGACAAATCTTCAGTGCCGGCAATTTGCTGGGAGGCTCTGCCGATGGAGCGGGTCAAGCGGATATCACCCCTCTGGCGGCTTTATAACAAACAGTAATGACCTGACAGTTATCAAGAAGGTTGCCGCCGGGGGAAGTTGGCTGTATTATGTCTGACCGAACTCTGGTCGCAGATCTAAAAACTAATAGCAAATTGCTAATACAGGCGTGAGCAAATGGAAGAAAATCTTGACCAACAGCCCCTTACCGAGCACCTGGCGGAGTTGCGTGGTTGTCTTGTTGCTTCGCTGGTGGCAGTCGGAATCGGTTTCGGTGTCTCTTATTATTTCATCCAGGATATCGGCTATTGGTTCTTCAAACCATTGTTTGAGGTGCTGCCCGAGAATTCTTCCCTGATTTTTACTTCGTATCAGGAAGCCTTTTTTTTTACCTGAAATTAGCCCTGGTTTGTGGTGTCCTGCTAGGTAGTCCGGTGATTTTTGCCCAGATCTGGCGTTTTGTCGCGCCGGGTCTCTACCATCACGAAAAAAAGGCCCTGGTGCCCTTTGTTTTTCTTTCTTCAGTCTGTTTCCTGGGCGGGGCTGCTTTTGGTTATCTTGTTGTCTTTCCTCCTGCCTTTCGTTTTCTGGTCGGCTACTCAAATGATTTCTTAAGTGCTATGCCGTCGGTGACTGAGTATTTTTCCCTGAGTCTCCGGTTGCTCATCGCCTTCGGGGCAATTTTCGAGCTGCCCGTTTTTATGGTCTTTCTGGCCAAACTGGGGGTGGTTGATGCGCCTTTTCTGAGCCGCAATCGCAAGTATGCGATCCTGATCTCGTTTATCATTGCGGCGATCCTTACCCCGACCCCCGATGTGGTCAATCAGGTTCTGAT
>JBDLIW010000240.1:0-2614 GCA_039714695.1 Thermodesulfobacteriota bacterium
GGCCATGGTGCTGGTGTCACTGTTTCTCACCCATCTCTATATGTCGCTGTTTGCCATCAAAGGGTCGTTAAACAGTATGATCAGCGGATATAAACCAAAAGAAGAAGTAGATATCCTGCACAGCAGGTATAAGTACCAGTAAACTTCGGAAAACAGGTGCCGAACCAGCCGGCAACCTCAATGTACTGGAAGGCGGAGGATTTTTCCTCCGCCTTCTTTTATTCCAAGGCAGGTCAGTTGCAGAAGGCTGTCGCTGAAATAACGGCTGACTAAGCCGCTTTTCTTGGCTCTTTAGCTGTGCTTACGGTTTCGATTCCTCGTTGCAGCGCCTTGATGTTTAGATCCAGCATTATCGACGATCTTATGGAAAATACTTCTTTAATGGCCTCGACAACATGGTCCATCTGTGGTCCACCTCGCCAAGCCATATAAGCACCGAGCATGACCATATTGGCCGCTTTCGGGTTGCCGCAGGCAGCACCAATGTCGTTGGCAGCAAGCGCATGGACATGTACATCCGTCCTCGTCACCGGCCTGTCGATCAGCGAACTGTTCATCAGGATCAGTCCGCCGGCAACAACACTCTGTTCAAATCGTGCCAAGGACGGCAGGTTCATGACGATAAGACTGGTTGCATTACCAGTAACAATCGGCGACCCCACCGGATCGTCTGCAACGACAACACTGCAATAGGCCGTCCCGCCCCGCATCTCGGGACCGTACGACGGCATCCAGGTAACGTGTCTGCCGGCGAGCATACCACCGTAGGCAATCAGTTTACCCAGGGACATGACGCCCTGGCCGCCGAATCCCGCACAGAGTACTCTTTCATTAAACATTTACCCCTCCTCCGGCGCCTTCAAGACACCGAGCGGGTAGTAGGGAATCATATTATCTTTGAGCCACTCAACAGAGTCAACCGGGCTGAGCCCCCAGCCTGTCGGACAGGTGGAGAGGAGTTCAATAAGCGAGAATCCTTTTGCTTCCTGCTGACAGGTAAAACCTTTGACGATAGCCTTTTTGGCTCTGCGTATCTGTTTCGGGTGATGCAGGGAAACCCGCTCCACATAGGCGGCGCCGGGGACCTGGGCGAGCATCTCCGACACCTTCAGGGGCATGCCGCTGAATTCCGGTTTTCGCCCCATAGGCGCTGTCGTTGTCTTTTGACCGGGCAGGGTGGTCGGAGCCATCTGGCCGCCGGTCATACCGTAGATGGCGTTGTTGATGAAAATAACGGTGATGTTCTCTCCCCGGTGGGCCGCATGCACAATCTCGGCGGTGCCGATAGAGGCGAGATCTCCGTCACCCTGGTAGGTAAAAACGGTTTTATCCGGGACACTTCGTTTAATCCCGGTGGCCACGGCCGGTGCCCGGCCGTGCGAGCACTCGATCATATCGACGTTAAAATAGTTGTACGACAGGATTGAACAACCAACCGAAGCACAGCCGATGGTGTCGCCAAGCAGACCGAGTTCCTCGAGGGCCTCGCCGACAAGCCGATGAGCGATACCGTGAGTACAGCCGGGACAATAATGGGTGGCGGCTGCGGTAAGCCCCCTTGTCTTTGTAAAAATGACACTCATACCAGACCTCCACTCAAAACGGCCCGGGCCTTTTCCGTCAGTTCATCAGGTTCGGGAATCATGCCGCCGCAACGCCCGTAAAAGCTGACCGGCACCCTGCCGTTAACAGCCAGGCGAACATCGTCAATCATCTGCCCACAGCTCATTTCGACACAGAGCAGGGCCCGGCAACTATCCGGCAACTCATTGAACGGCTGCTGGGGAAAAGGCCAGAGCGTCTGCGGCCGGATCAGGCCGACACGACACCCCTTCCGGCGCAGATCTTCGACACTGTTTAAGGCAATCCGTGCGGTCGACCCGTAGGCGCAGAACAAAAGCTCCGCGTCTGTGGCCTTGTAGGTTTCAAATCGTGACTCCCTTTCGATTATCAACTCATATTTTTTCTGCAGTTCGAGATTTCGGATCTCCAGACCGGCCGGATCGAGTACCAGGGATTTGACCGTTCGCGGCGACCGGCTATTCTGATGGCCGGTCAGCATCCAATCCTCTTTGATTGGTTTCTTTTTCTTTTTACGGCTTTTAAACTCGACCGGCTCCATCATCTGCCCGAGCATGCCGTCGCTTACGATGAACACTGGAGTTCGATATTTTTGCGCCAGATCGAAGGCTTCCTGCATCATTGCGACCGATTCCTGTATCGTCGCCGGAGCCAGGGAAATAACCCGGTAATCACCATTACCGCCCCCCCTTGTCATCTGGTAATAATCGGATTGAGCAGGCTGGATAGAGCCAAGTCCGGGGCCGCCCCTCATGACGTTGACAATGACGCAGGGTATTTCTGTTGCCGCCAGCATGGAGATGCCTTCCTGCATCAGTGCCAGTCCCGGTGAAGAGGAAGAGGTCATGGCCCGGGCCCCAACCGAGGCAGCCCCGTAAAGCATATTGACAGCCGCTATCTCGCTCTCAGCCTGGAGAAACAGACCACCGGCACTAGCCAGTTCTCGGGCAAAAAATTCTGGAATTTCGTTCTGAGGAGTTATCGGGTAGCCAAAAAAATGGGTGCAGCCACCGTGGATTGCCGCCAGGGCCAG
>JBDLIW010000241.1:0-2602 GCA_039714695.1 Thermodesulfobacteriota bacterium
TATTCTTGCTGTTAATTACAGATTTTCGATGCTATAGTACTCCCTCGTCAACGATTTTCTCCTCTCCCCTCTTCCGTTTTATTTGCCGGAAGATCAAGAATTAACAGAACGAAGGAATAATGAGCAGCGACACTCAGACCAACGGCCCTCCAGCCTCCGATTTTATCCATCTTCACGTCCACACCAATTACAGCCTGCTGGACGGCGCCATCCGCCTCGACAAACTGATGGCAAAATGCCACGAATTCGGCATGGACACCGTCAGTATTACGGATCATGGCGCCATGTACGGCGCTCTGGAGTTCTACAACAAGGCCCGCAAAGCAGGTCTGAAACCGATTATCGGTTGCGAATTTTATGTAACGCCGGGTAGCCGCCACAAGAAAGACCCTCAGCAAAAAAGCCTGCACCATCTGGTGCTGCTGGCAATGAACGAGACGGGTTACAAGAACCTGATGCACCTTGCCTCCATTGCCCAGCTTGAAGGTTTTTATTACAAGCCCCGCCTAGATTTAGAAATCATTGAACAGTACAATGAAGGCTTGATCGCCCTGACCGCATGCCTGCAGGGGGTTGTCCCCGTGCATCTGAAAAATGGCGATCCGAAGACTGCCCTTGAAGTCGCAAAAAAATTCCAGCATATTTTTGGGGACCGGCTTTACCTGGAAATTCAGGAAAACGGTATCCCCTTACAGACCACGGTCAACCAGGGCCTGCTGAAAATTTCCGAAGAAACCGGCATCCCCCTTGTCGCCACCAACGACTGCCACTATCTGACCAAAGAACAGAGCCACGCCCACGAAGTTTTGCTGTGTGTGCAAACCGGGCGTACCATTGATGACCCGGGCCGTTTCCACTTCGACTCCGACCAGCTCTATTTCAAATCTCCTGCAGAGATGAAAGAAGATTTCGCCTGGTGCCCGGAGGCCGTTGCCAACACCGTCAAGATTGCCGAACGCTGCAACCTGGAACTTAACTTTGACGATCACTATTTCCCTGCCTTTCCGGTCCCGGAAGGTGAAAACCTCGATTCCATGTTTGAAAAGGCGGCCAGGGAGGGCCTCGAAGAAAGGCTCAAACTGATCCGCAAAAGAGAGGAATTTTCCGCCGAGCAGGAGAAGGTTTATCTGGATCGGCTGGAGATGGAAATCGATGTTATCGAAAAAATGGGATTCCCCGGTTATTTTCTGGTTGTTGCCGATTTCATCAGCTGGGCCAAAGAAAACCTGATCCCGGTCGGACCGGGGCGTGGTTCAGGAGCCGGCAGCTTAGTTGCCTACTCCATGCAGATAACAGATCTTGACCCTCTGCCATACGGGCTTATTTTCGAAAGGTTCCTGAACATAGAACGAAAATCCATGCCGGATTTTGACGTCGACTTCTGTCAGGAAAGACGCGGCGAAGTCATAGAATACGTGCAGGACAAGTATGGCGGCGACGAACACGTTGCCCAGATCATTACCTACGGTTCCATGAAGGCCCGCGGGGTCATCCGCGATGTCGGGAGAGCTCTTGGTGTTCCTTTTGCCGAAGTTGACAGAATTGCCAAACTGGTCCCGGATGAACTGAATATCACCATCGACAAAGCCCTGGAAAAAGAACCCAGGATCAATGACGCGATAAGAATGACAAGGACATAGCCAAGCTAATTGAGATATCGAAGGTCCTGGAGGGTATGCCGCGCCACACCTCAACCCATGCGGCCGGAGTGGTGGTCTCCCCCCGGCCCATGTATGAATATCTGCCGATGGCCAGGGGCTCCAAAGACGAGATCCTTACCCAGTATGATATGAATCATACATAGCAGACAGGACTCATCAAGTTTGACTTCCTGGGTCTGAAGACCCTTACCGTAATCGAAAAAGCGGTAGCCCTCATAGAGTCTGCCATCGACCGGCGCCTCGATATGAACGAAATCCCCCTGGATGATATCAAAACCTATGACCTGCTCTGCAAGGGAGACGCCCTTGGGGTTTTCCAGCTGGAAAGTTCCGGCATGCGCAAACTGCTCACCGATATGCAGCCCGAGGTGTTCAGCGACCTGATCGCCCTGGTTGCCCTGTACCGTCCGGGCCCACTGGAAAGCGGTATGGTTTCAGACTTCGTTAACACCAAACACGGCAGGATGGTCGCCAAATACCCTCTGCCGCAGCTGAAACCAATCTTAGAGGAAACGTACGGGGTTATAGTCTACCAGGAACAGGTCATGAAAATCGCCAATGTCCTGGCCAGCTATTCCCTGGGCGATGCCGACATGCTGCGCCGGGCAATGGGCAAGAAAAAGCCGGAGGTCATGGCGGCTGAGAAAGAAAAATTCATGACCGGCTGCGAGAAGAACCAGATCCCGACCGACAAAGCCGAATATATCTTCGACCTGATGGCCAAATTCGCCGGCTACGGGTTCAACAAGTCACACAGTGCGGCCTATGCCCTGATAGCATACCAGACAGCCTACCTCAAGGCCCATTATCCCGCCCAGTTCATGGCTGGCGTGCTCTCCTGCCACATGAACAATACCGATAAGGTCGTCCTCTACATCAGCGAGTGCCGCGATCATGGTATCGATGTCCTGCCACCCGACATCAACGAAAGCAACCGGGAT
>JBDLIW010000242.1:0-2594 GCA_039714695.1 Thermodesulfobacteriota bacterium
GAAGCAATGACCCTGGCATTGGAGCAGTTAATCACCCGGGCAGTAATATTCGCCTGGCCGGAAATCATTCCTGATGAAGCAAGAAGTTCATTGGCAGCCGTACTTTTTACAACCTGCCCGACGATCACGAATTCTGCTCCATTTGCCGCCCCGAGCTGGGCAGCAGCTACGGCATCGCCCTCGGTAGCTTTACGGATCAAGGCCTCGTCCTTTTGCATAAGCGCCGCGACTGCGGCAGCATCAACCAGGTCGAATTCCTTCTGATTAAGAAAATCAAGAATGGCTGTGTCCGCGACATTGCCACTCTCTTCTCGAATCAGGACCATCATCCTTGGTTTATCCATTGATTCAAGGAGGATCTTCAGGGCCCCGAGGTCCTCTTTGATATCGGCAAGGGAGACAACCGCACTTATCCTGGCATGAAACGAGTCACCCTCTCTTTTTTCATCCAGCACTTTGTAGCTTCTCACCGCGCCGATCGTTCTGGTCAGGACCACATCTTTCTTCAGGGTGAAATTCTCGACTTCGGTTTCAGAAATGAGAATCGTACCTATTCCGCTGCTCACCGCTTCACGTTTTGCGGCGAGCAGGGCCTCGGCTTTTGAACCGCCAACCCCCTCGGCCTCGATGGTGACATCTCCCTCCAGGCCCATGCCGTAAGCGGCAACAGCCATAAGGAAGACCATGACCGGAATCAGGACAATATTAATTTTCACGCAGCCCCTCCTCTTCTTCAAAAGTTCGCACCCTCCCATTCTCTCAACTTTGAGATATCCTCGGGAACCACAACCGGCAGGTTTAACCGTTGATGGTCTCCAGTTAAGTAGCCTTTATATGCATATATCTCATCTATGCCTGTAAAAAATCAAACCGCAATGATTATTTTAACAGGCTGATCTCGGCCCGACCGAAAGTTGCCTCGATAGTCCATTTCTTTTCACCCGCAGGAAGACCTGCCATTCCTGAAACCATCTCTGTCAAAGCATCAGCGTATGCCATCGGATGACAAGCAATAGCTCCGCACCCAGCGCTATCGCTGAATGATTCATCCCGTCTGGTCAGAAAATCTGCCGAATCGGCATCCGCTTCACTTAATAAAACGCCCTCCAGCCGGCAAAGGGCACCACCAGTCTCGGACAGCGGATCCAGAACCCAGGCCACCGCATTCCTCTCCCAGGGAACAGCCTCAACATTATATGAACGGCGATAGGCATCGGCCAGCAATTCACTGTAGGTCTCGACTCCGATCACCACTGCCCGGCTGATCCTGCCAGAAGCAACGGCTGTTCTCGCCTCTTCCAGGGCAATGAGAAATGGCCAGCCGTAATTGGTGATAGTGAGGGCCGGCCCCCTGATATCCAGTAGCCGGGCCACATAACCGGCGGCCGAGTTATAAACCGAATGGGAAAAAAGGGTGGGCGAGATCTGGCCTTCCCCGTCGTCGATCAATGAGCCCAGCGACTCGAAATTTGTTTCCAGGGGGCCAAAGGCCGTGCCGATAAAAACGCCGATCTCCTCTGGGGAAATATCACGCGCCGGCGCCTGGGCAGTGGCCGCGAAAGCACTTATCACGGCCATCTGGATAAAATCATCCGCCCGGCGCAGATCCCGGACCAGCTCATCGGGAACTGTATAATCCTGCGGCAGGGTTGAACATGCGGAAATTGCTACCTGCCTATTCATTGCGCCGCCTCCAGGACCAATACCGAGTTGCCGCCGCCGAAGGCCAGTGACTGAGAAATCCCCCAACACCCCACGAGCTGCGCCTTTTCTCCCTGGCTGAGGGGCCGCAGCGCAAAATCAGGGTCAGGATCAAGGCAACCGACCGTACCAACAGTACTGCCCCCTCGCAGGGCCTTCATGGTCAGTACGGCTTCAATGCCCCCGGCCGCCCCAAGGGTATGACCGGTAATTCCCTTTGTTGAGACAACCTGTAGTTTTCCAACTTCTGAAAAGATATCCGCCAAGGCCGAGGTCTCGGCCTGATCATTGGCTTTAGTACCGGTGCCATGGGCGTTGATCAGGGCCGGCAGGCCCTCCATGTCGCCCGCATCCCGTAAAGCCTGGCGCAAGGCAGCCTTCAGCCCCCTTCCTTCCGGATGAGGGGCCGTGGGGTGCCAGGCATCGGCCGCACAACCATATCCTCTCACCCAGCCGATTACTTCGACCTGCCTGTCTCTGGCGTCGACTTCACGTTCAAGGAGCATGACTCCGGCCCCCTCTCCCAGGTTAAGCCCCTGACGGTCACTATTGAATGGCCGACAAGGTACGGTGTCGGCCAGCATCAGGCTGGCAAAGCCGTTATAGGCAACTCTGGACAGTTCATCGGCGCCACCGGCTATGGCCAGATCACACTGACCGGTGTGCAGCCAGTTACGGGCAACTCCTATGGAATCGGTCCCCGAAGCACAAGCATTGGTTACCACTGCGGATGGTCCTTTGGTCTTCAGGATCCGATGGAGTGCCGAAGATACATTGCCACCCAGATAGAACTGAACCGGCTCAAGGTCGGGATTAAGACCCGCCCGCCAGGCACTATAATATTCTTCATTGTGAAAGGTGCAGCCGACGGTGGTCCCCATGGCAATCCCGAC
>JBDLIW010000243.1:0-2581 GCA_039714695.1 Thermodesulfobacteriota bacterium
ATCGCTTGACAACAACGGATTATAACGTATAATTCCCCGGTTTATATGTAGCGGTGTAATTCATTGGCGACAGGTGCGCTATTGCAGATACAAGTTGCTGAAATTCCTGAAGAAGGAATGCAGGTAGATGTCGACGATGTTTCGTGGTTTCCCGGCCGTGAAGTTTCCAGGAAGGGGGACCTGCGTGCCTCCGTTCATCTGACCAGAAGTGGCGAGAGGATTCTTGCTTCCGGTTCCATCAGCCTGATACTGGTGTTGGCCTGCGACCGTTGCCTGCAAGAATTTGCAGAACCTAAGAAGATAGATTTTCAGCTGGTATTTGAGCTGAGCGGTGAAGATCCGGCCCTGGAACAAAAGGAGTATGAATGTGACCAGGGTGAGATGGATACCGTTTTTCTGGAAAAGCCGGTCATAGATCTCTCGGCGGTTCTTTATCAGCAGTTGATTCTGGCTCTGCCGCAAAGTAGCTTGTGCAGGGAAGAATGTTTAGGTCTTTGCCGGATTTGCGGACAAAACCTGAATCTTGAAGATTGCGGTTGCGTAAGAGAAGAGACGAGCTCCCCATTCAAGGGTCTCGGCCAGCTGCTTAAAGATAAAAAATAGAGATTTGACCGGATTTAAGTTACGGCTCTTCAATTGTCATAAAAACATACGGAAGATTTACCTCTTCCGAGAACGGAGGAAAAAATGGCTTTACCCAAAAGAAGACAATCCCATTCCCGGACCAGACTGCGTCGTTCCCACGACGCCTTGACAGGTCCTACAGTTTCCACATGCTCCGAATGTGGAGAGCCCAAATTGCCCCATCGTCTCTGTTCCAGCTGCGGTTCCTACAAGGGAAGAGCCGTGGTCAAATTCGAAGAGGATGAACTGGAATAGGGTGGCAGGGTGCATATTGCGCTTGATGCCATGGGGGGGGACAGGGGCCCGGAAGTATTAGTTGCCGGGGCTCTTCAGGCTGTAGTTGAATCGGACCTGGAAATAACCCTCTTCGGTGATGAAAAAAAGCTGGCTTCAATTCTGAAGGCAAGCGACCGGAAGGCCTCCGCCCGGATAAATATCGTCCATACCACCGAGGTTGTCGGTATGGAGGAATCTCCCATCGATGCGATTCGTCGGAAGCGGGATTCGTCTATTTCGGTTGCCTTTGCCAGACTCAAGGCCGGTGAGGTTGAGGCAGTGGTCAGTGCCGGCAACTCCGGGGCCACCATGGCGGCGGCGGTACGCTCTCTGGGGCGGTTAAAAGGTATAGCCCGTCCCGGGATCGCGAGTATTTTCCCTACCCTGAAAAAACCGGTGGTCATGATGGATGTCGGGGCAAATGTAGATTGCCGACCGAAACATCTCTTTCAGTTCGGCCTGATGGCGGCGGCTTTTTCGGAAAGTATTATCGGCAATAAAAAGCCTCGGGTGGGAGTGCTCAGTATCGGAGAGGAACAGGGCAAGGGAAACAACCTGGTTCGTAAAACCGATGAGCTTTTCAGGAGCAGTGTTTTGAACTACGTTGGCAATATAGAAGGCAGCGACACCTTCAAGGGGAATGTCGATGTTATTGTCTGCGACGGGTTTGTTGGTAATGTCTGCCTGAAAATCAGTGAAGGGCTGGCTGAGGCATTGACGCTCATGCTGCGCTCCGAGATTAAGAACAGCCTGTTTGCCCAGTTGGGATATCTACTTTCCAGGGGGGCCTTCGCCAGGTTTAAAAAGAGAATCGATTATGCCGAGTATGGCGGAGCACCGCTGCTCGGTCTGAAGGGGACCGGCATTGTCTGCCATGGCCGCTCCAATCCGACGGCAATAAAAAATGCCATTTTTGTTGCGGCAGAAGCCGTGAACAACAAAGTTAACGAACGGATTATGGAACTGATGGCAGGGGCTGAAAGCTCCAAAAGCAAGGAAGAACAACCTGCTGGAGAAGTTTCATGATCAGAGGTGTTATTGAGGGAACCGGATCCTACCTGCCTGAATATGAACTGACCAATGCCGAACTGGAGAAAATGGTCGACACCTCTGATGAGTGGGTCACCACCAGAACGGGGATCAGTTCCCGGAGAATAGCCGGGCCAGGGGAGGAAACATCCAAGATCTCCGCGGAAGCAGCGCGGCGGGCTATGGAGATGGCCGGGGTTGAGCCCGAAGATATCGCCATGATCATTGTCGGGACCATCACTTCCGAGATGACCATGCCTTCCTGTGCCTGTCTGGTCCAGAAGGAGATTGGTGCGGTCAATGCCTTCGCCTTTGATCTGTCTGCAGCCTGCTCCGGTTTTATTTACGGACTCGAGCTGGCAGACAAGCAGATCAAGGCCTATCCCGATAAAAAAATTCTTGTTATAGGGGCCGAAAACCTGTCTGCCCGGGTTGACTGGAGCGACAGGAACACTTGTGTCCTCTTCGGAGATGGGGCAGGCGCGGTGGTTATCGGGGCGGATGATACGGGGCGGGGCCTTATCGCCAGCAAGCTTTATTCCGATGGGCGTTTGTGGGATCTGCTGTGCATGGATGCCGCTCCGAGCATGAACCCCTACATTAATATGGATCCGGCTGCAGCCGGTGCTTTCGATCCAACCAGACTTGGTCA
>JBDLIW010000244.1:0-2559 GCA_039714695.1 Thermodesulfobacteriota bacterium
CCGATGGAGGAGCCGAGCCGGAAAAGCAGCCATTCGGAAAGAACCATGTCACCATGCAGCAGCAGGTTCTTCAGCATGTTTTCCGGTTTGATATCCAGACCATTGATAACCTGTTTAGTATAATTTAGTGCTGTTGCCGTGTAAATAGAGATTTGCGGGACAGCCAGCCATTCCGACCAGATTGCCCGCCCGTCGCGCTCGTGTTCATGGGTCATGGCCTCGGTGATAGTGGGGGCGAGGGCCCTTACCTGCCGGGCGAGTACCGCGATTCGCTGGCTGATCACCGGATTCCTTTTATGGGGCATCGTTGAACTGCTGGCCGCTCCTGAGGGAGCAGGTTCCTGTAACTCGCCAATTTCATTTTTCCCCAGTTCGACAATCTCATTGGCGATTTTTTCGAGGGTGGCGGTGATAATCGCCATCAGACCTGTGGCTTCGGCAATATTGTCGCGACTGGTATGCCAGGCGACTGGTGAGTAATTCAGTCCCAGTTTTTCAAGGGTCAGGCGGGAAACCTCCCGGCCCTGTTCGCCGAGGGCGGCCATGGTGCCCACGGCGCCGCTGAGTTGGCCGGTAAAAAGCCGGGGGCAGATATCTTTGACCCTCTCGATATGGCGGCGAATTTCTGCCAGCCAGACCCCGCATTTAAGACCGAAGGTTATCGGCAGGGCCTGCCGGCCATGGGAGCGGCCGATCATCGGGGTTGCAAGATGGGCTCTGGCGTGAGCTGCTATCATCGATTCCAGATCCTTAAGATCCCGGTAGATGATCCTGAAGGTGTCACGCAGTTCCATGACCTGGCCGGTATCCAGAACATCCTGGGTTGTCGCTCCGTAATGGACGAATTCTCCGTGACTGCCTACGCAGGCGGCTCGCAATGCCTTAATGATCGGGATCAGGGAATTACGGCTCTTCTGGTAATTTTCCCGGACCGCGTCAAGATCAAGCTGGGTAATATCAGCCTTGGTGGCGATCTCTGTCGCCGCTTCCCGGGGGATGATCTCAAGTTCGGCCTGGGTCAAGGCCAGGGCCGCTTCGAATTCAAGCCAGCGGCCAAAGCGGCGCTGCTCATTGAAGACACTTTTAATTTCAGGTGTCGAGAAGACATCTGCCTGTATCTCAAAATCAAAGGGATGAGTGGGCATGGGAGCCTCTTTTGTTTAGGTAAAAATGAAAAGTTAAAAGTTAAAAGTGGTTCAGGGTTCAGGGTTTCCGGTTTAAGATGCCTTTGAGGGTGCAAAGGTTGATGGTTGTACTGATCACTCCGCATCTCGCATCTTTGGTTCAGGGCTTTATGTATTTAACCTCTGAACGGGGAACCATCTTTTAACCGTGACTTCCACCTCTTTTCACTTTTCATTTTTAACTTTTCACTTCTAATTTCCCGTATGGCCGGCTATCGCCATAAACCTTACGACTGCTGCAAATTTCAAGGGCTGCTTCGGTGAGTGAACATTTCTTTTCGTCCCCTAAGGTTATTACCTGCCTCACCAGATCCTGCATCTTCTTTTTCACATGAGCAAGGACTTCCTGGGGTGACGGGTGTTCGTCCGGGCTGAATAAACCTTCCATTGACAAGGAGCCGCCACAGCCGGCCAGAAAATCAGGGACCACAGGAATCCCGCGTTCGTGAAGTATCCGGCCGCTTTCTTCGGGCACGGCCAGATTTGCCCCGGGGATGATGGCCTTCACCTTGATTTTTGCGGCGATCTCCGGAGTGACGGTGTTTTCCAGGGCCGCCGGGACCAGAATATCGCAATCACAGGCAAAGATGGCTTCGGAGGATGCGGTAATTATTGATGCATCATGGTCATGTGTGGGCAACAGGCCGGATCTTTCCGCCAGGATCGAGTCTGTGTCAAGACCGTTTTCGGCGGAAAGACATTTATGCTCATCGGCAATAGCGACGATTCGGCACCCTTCTTCAGAAAGGCCGTAAAGGGCGGCTTTCGCCAGGTTGCCGAAACCCTGCATACTGATGGTGGCAGTTGAGGGCTCGATATCAAGTGATTGCAGAACCCCGAGAACGGCTGCCGCCACCCCATATCCGGCCCGCAGGCGGCCGAGGGTGAAGTCGCCAATTGTTTCACTGAGGATTTCATAGCGTTTCAGAAAGTAAGCGAGATCCCACCCCTGGGCTGTGGCGATGGCCATCTTGACCGAGGGGATACCGTGGGGGCGAGCGGCCTCTTCCAGTTCCATCATATCGACATTAAGGTCGGGACCCATCGAGTAGCTCGTTTTGATATATGGGGAGATTGCCCTGATGAATCTGCTGACCGCCGCAGCCTTGCCGGGTGAGGAAGGATCATAATCAATGCCGCATTTGGCGCCGTCAACCCTCAGGTCGGCCATCTGCATCTTGCGGGTCATATTGCCGGCCATTTCAGCCAGGTGTTCTCTGGTCAGGCCCGGCTGCACCCTCATGCCGCCAGCCGAAATGCGGTGTACAGTCCGGTCAATGGCCAGCCAGCCCTTGAAGCCTTCAAGGGGGTCGGTATATTCGACGATGATCTCGGGATCTGATTTGAGGTTAGTTGTCATTATTTTTGGTCGGTT
>JBDLIW010000245.1:0-2558 GCA_039714695.1 Thermodesulfobacteriota bacterium
AGGCAACATCGAAAGCAGGCACTGAAGCCCCCCGGGTCCTGTTCATCTATTACTCGTTCAGCGGTCAGACCACGGGCTTGCTGAACAACCTCGCCGCCGGCCTCAGACAGGAAGGGTTGCTGGTCAACTTTATCAAACTTCGCCCGGTCACCCCGCTACGATTCCCCGTCGGCTCACTCCTCGGCACCTTTAAAATGATGGTTACCACCGCCTTTCGCCAGCGCGTCCCGATTTACGACCTGGAACCAAGGGCCAGGGAAGAATACGACATGATCATCCTGGCCGGCCCTACCTGGTCATACAACCCCTCCGGACCAATCCTCGACTTCATCGATCATTTCGGGGAGAAACTCCTGAAAGACAAAACGGTGCTACCCCTGATCTCCTGCCGGGGATATTGGCGGATGCACTGGCTGGGCCTCAAACGGTTGCTGACCGATTGCGGCGCCAGTGTCCCGAACCGGATAATCTTCTCACACCCACTGCCGGAACCATGGCGGACGATAGGGGTCTTCTTGAAAATAGCCGGCAAGGCTCCGGAAAGATCGCGGCTGCTCAGCCGTTATTACAAAAGGTATGGCCATTCCAGAGAACAACTGGTGGAAGCAGAAGCCATGGGCACGGCTATTGCCAGGTGCCTGAAGGAAAAAGGTTCCCTGGCGGAACTTGACTTGCAATCCACTAAAGACAGCAATCCTTAAAACTCAATTCCTTTCCGGGCCTTTATCCCCTGACGATAAGGGTGCTTGATCTCCTTCATCTCGGTAACCAGATCCGCCAAGGCAATCAGCCCGGCCGAAGCCCCCCGGCCGGTAATAACCACATCTACCCCCCCGGGCCTTTCATTAAGACAACCGGCAACTTCCTCTTCCGAAATAATCCCATAACTGACAAGGTAGGTCAGCTCATCAAGCACTACCAGCCGATAATCCCCTGAGGCGATTTTTTCTCGGGCCAGATGCCAGCCCCGTTGCCCTGCCTCGACAACCTCTTCCTTGTTTTCCGCCTCCCAGGTAAACCCGGTCCCGCAGACATGCAGCTCGATAAGATCGCCAAGTTTGTTAACAGCCCTGACTTCACCGGTCTGCCATGCGCCCTTGACAAACTGGATGATACATACAGGAAAGCCGTGTCCGGCCGCCCTTAAGGCCTGGCCGAAAGCGGAGGTCGTCTTGCCCTTGCCGTTGCCGGTATTTATCAGCACCAGGCCTTTTTCTGCCATCCTTTCTCTCCGCTCAGGAAGTGCTCTTCCTGAATTTATCCAGCTGTTTACGATAGTACTCAATATTATCAGGACTTTTATCAATGGCCTTGAGTTCGGTCTCCACCGCCATTTCACCCTGATTGTTCTGCCAGTAAGCCTCGGCAAGTGTATCAAGGATATGGCTCCGGGCCTGAATTCCCACCGCTTTTTCTGCCAGCTCCAGGGCCCTGGCCGGGTCAAGCAGCCCTTTATCTTCGACAGTCAGGAGCAGCCAGGCCAGATTGTTGAGCGCCTCAGGGTTTTGTGGATCAAGCGTCAGGCTGCGCTCAAAGGCCGCAATCGCTTCCCTTTTCTTGCCGAGATCAATCAAAAGATCGCCATGAAACTGGTGCCACAGGGGGTTTTCGGGCTCCTGGATGGTTCTTTCAATAATCACATCTTCGGCAATCTGCCGCCCGGGAGATGGTCCAACAAGCAATTCGCCAACCTGGAGCGTCACCGGCAGAGAGATGACCAGCACCAGGAAATATGCCGCCAGGCTGTAATATATCTTCCGGTCATGGGCGGCCTTGCACCCCTTATTCCCTTCACAGGCAAGCAAATAGTCAATTCGCTGGCCCAAGCCGAAATGATGCCAGCACGACCGATCGCGGATGTTGCCGCTCATCCGGCTGATTTTCTCGAAAACCTCAACCAGAGGTTTTGCGGTGCCCATTACCTCCAGTCCATAAAGGTCGGCCTGCCTTTCGAAATTACGCATGAAAAACCCGAACACGTAACGCACGTAGAGCACCGTTGCCACAACCAGCACCCCCCCGGTCAGCAGGGCAAGCATCGCCCCGGCGTCTCCATCATATCCGAACAACAGCTCGTAGTAGAGCCTGGTATTTAAAATCAGGTAGAGAAGGGGCTGAACACAGAACTGCACCAGCACTAAAAATCCCAGGAAGAGAACAAGGTAGAGCAGCAGATGCTTTTTTTTGACGTGGCCGATCTCGTGGGCAACAACACTATCAAGCTCGGAGCCGGAAAGAGATTCCAAGAGGGCCGGGGTAACCAGCAGATAACGATAACGCCCCACCAGGCCGATTACCCCGGCGGTCAGCGCCCGCCCTTCGTGGAGGGGCCAGGATAATATCCCGGCGAAACGGGCGGACTGGTCGTCACAAAAACCGGCAATCCGATCGCGAGTTTCTCCGGGCGGCAAGGGGACACAACCCAGGATTCTGACCAGCAGGACCGGAAACCAGATAACGGCCCCCGTAATAACCAGCAGCAAGAGTAGGGGTTCTCCCCAAGGGGAAGCAACGAACTCCTGGAAACCCTCATGGGGAATCAGGCTGAAAAGATCATG
>JBDLIW010000246.1:0-2545 GCA_039714695.1 Thermodesulfobacteriota bacterium
AGGTCGCTCGTGGCGCCGTCAACGTTATGCCCTTGTCAAACCTCGGCCGGGAACTTCGCTGGGGTGAGCCGGATGTTGAGACCGGCAGGGCAATGGCCGGATACATTGAGAAGGCGGTTCGTCTCGCCGACCAGGGGGTTGTGGCAGGGATCGTCACTTGTCCGATTACAAAGCTGGCCTTGGCCATGGCCGGCTATAAATATCCCGGTCATACCGAGATGCTGGCCTCGCTGACCGGTTCCAGCGAGTACGCGATGATGATGGCCGGCAGTCGTCTTAAAGTAACTCTGGTGTCAATCCATGTTGCCCTGGCGGAAGTGGCGAAACGGATAAATATCGACAACATCTTCGGGATGATCGATATTACGGCCCGCGCCCTCCAGGAAGATTTCGGCCTTGCCGAACCCCGCCTGGCAGTTGCCGGCTTGAACCCCCATGCCGGTGAAGGGAAAATGTTCGGAGATGAGGAGGAGCGGTTGATCTCCCCGGCAATCTCGCGGGCCCGGCAGGAAGGCTGGCAGGTGAGCGGCCCCTTTCCGCCGGATACGGTATTCAATAAGGCGGCCGCCGGTGAATATGATGTGGTGGTCTGCATGTATCATGATCAGGGGCTTATCCCCTTCAAGTTGCTGCATTTTGAAGATGGCGTCAATGTTACCCTGGGGCTGCCGATAATCAGGACCTCGGTCGATCACGGGACAGCCTACGATATTGCCGGCCGGGGTAAGGCAAATGCGGCAAGTCTGACGGCGGCTTATGGGTTGGCGGGGAAGATCGCGGATAATCGTAATCGGTTTGCTGAAAACCGAAAAATATATTAATTATAAACGTTTCCTGAATCCATGACGGGAATTAAATCTTTCTTGTTATTTTGTTATGTCGTCAGCACTTTACATGTTGATGTAGGCTTTTTTATACTAAGCCGCTGAAATATAAAACGCCGCTTTTGAGGCCGCCGTGCGCATCCCGACTACGTCGTCATTGCCAATCCAGCAAGGGAGACCTTAGCTGAACTGGCTTTTCCTTATAGGCGGGCGCTCACAACGGCTCACGGATCCAGGCGTTGTCATAAGCAGCGCCTATCTGTTCACGGTCCTTAAGCCGGTGCGAATAACCGCTGCGCTCTGTTGATTCGAAATATGGGAAAAAACGGATTGCTGATAGCTTTTGAAGGCATAGACGGGACTGGTAAAAGTACCCAGATCGAGCTGTTGGCCGGATACCTTGAGGGCAAGGGATTCGATGTGGTGGTCACCAGGGAACCTACCGATGGCCCCTATGGGAAAAAGATCAGGTCGCTTTTTGAAAAACGTCATCATCTGACCCCCGAAGAAGAACTCACCCTTTTCATGGATGACCGGCGGCAACACGTCAGGGAGCTGATAATCCCGGCTCTGGAAGCTGGGCAAGTAATCCTGACCGACCGTTATTATTTTTCAACCGCCGCTTATCAGGGGGCGGCAGGGCATGACCCTGAGGCGATATTAGCGGAGAATGAATCTTTTGCTCCGGAGCCCGATCTGGTCCTGCTGTTGACCTTATCCCCGGCGGAAGGAATTAACCGGATCATGAATATCCGTGGTGAAGCGCTGAATGATTTTGAGAAGGAAGACGTGCTGGCCAGGGTGGCGGCCGTCTTTGCTTCCATTGACAAAGATTATATTGCCCGGGTTGATGCTTCGCCACCCGCGGCTGAGGTCCACCATGAGGTGATCAGCCAGGTGGACAAATTACTGGCCGCAAGGTCAAATTAATCGGGATTGCGGTTTTAGAACGAAAAAAATGAAGAAATCCATTTTGATAATTGCTCTGCTGGCAATCAGCTGCAGTGGCTGTGGTGGCGGCAGCGGTATTCCTGCAAACGTCAAGCTTGCCGAAGGTCTTGATCCTTCCGTCGAGACGGTCGAAAACGAGTGCGCTTTCTTTTACTTCACCTGGGGCCGGACAGCGGAACTGGACGGGAAATTCGAAGAAGCCCGTGAAGCCTATGAAAAGGCTCTGGTCTGCGATCTGCATGCCGTGCATGTCATGCGGCGTCTTGCCCTCCTGCTCGTCAACATGGAAAAGAAGAAGGAAGCTGCCAGCTGGATTAAAAGGATTCTTGAAGAGGATCCGGACGACAGTTCCTCAAGCGCTTTTCTGGCCAATCTTTATGTCAGCATGGAGCAGGCAGACAAGGCGGAACAGGTCTACCTCAATATCCTGGAAAAGAATCCGCAGGATACTGACAATATGCTGCTGCTCGGGGCGTTGTATGCCCGGCAGAAGAAATATGCAGAGGCAGAAAAACTGCTGGAACAGCTGATCAAGCTCAACCCTGATTCTTTTATCGGCCACCAGTATCTCGCCAAAGTTTATATGGTAACCGGCAAGGCCGAAAAGGCCAGAAAGGCCTTTAATAAGGCCTTGGAGTTAAACTGGACCACTTTTCTGGCCTTTGAGGTCGCAACTTTTCTTGGAGGAAACGGCTACGAGTCAGAAGCCCTCAATCTTTACCGCGAAATTCTTGAAGAGGATGAGTCGAATGAGCGGATCAGGACCACCA
>JBDLIW010000247.1:0-2522 GCA_039714695.1 Thermodesulfobacteriota bacterium
GGCCCACGCCGGAGACCGGCCCGTCACCTATCGCCTTGATCCCGACAATCACTGGTATCCTGACCTGGATGATCTTGAGAAGAGGATCAAATACAATCCGGCGGTGGCCGGTATCCTGATCATCAACCCCGATAACCCGACCGGCGCGGTATATCCGGAAGAAATCCTTCGCGGCATGGTGGCCTTGGCTGAAAAGTATGATCTGTTCATAATCTGCGATGAAGTTTATCAGAACATTATTTACAACGGGACTGTGACCAAGCCCCTGTCCGCGATAATCAACGGGGTGCCGGCAATCTGTATGCGGGGTATTTCCAAGGAAATGCCCTGGCCAGGTTCACGTTGCGGCTGGATCGAAGTTTATAACGGTGAGAAAGACGAGCTGTTCAAGAAATATGTGGCCTCTATCCTGAATGCCAAAATGCTGGAAGTCTGTTCCACCACCCTGCCGCAGATGGCGCTGCCCAAAGTTGTCAGCCATCCGGAGTATTGGAACTATCTGAATGAGAGAATTGCCCGCTACGAGAAGTTCTCGAACATAGCCTATGACTGTTTAAAAGGGATTGACGGTCTGATCGCCAACCGGACCAACGGTGCTTTTTATATGAGTGTGGCCTTTGAGGATGGTGTTTTAAATCACCGTCAGACTTTGCCTATCGAAAACGACAAGGTTCGGACCCATGTCGAAGGGCTGGTCAATCAGCCGGGTGCGGAGCTGGACAAAAGATTTGTTTACTATCTGTTGGGTGCCACCGGCATCTGCGTGGTTCCCCTTTCATCTTTTGCCACAACGATGCAGGGCTTCAGGACGACTATTCTGGAGCGGGACGAGGATAAGTTCCGGATGATTTTCCAGAACATGGCCGAGTCGATAAAAAAATATATCGCTTCCGCCTGAGCGCGGTTGCTTACATAGGCAAGACATGTGCCCTGTAGTTTCCGGCTTTTCGCCGGTCTGACTGCGGGGCATTTTTTTATCCGTTGTCGGCTTGACAGGGTGGTGGAGCATACTTATTTTTCCTGACGGTTTCAGCGGAAACCAGCTAATCCGCAAAAGCAGATTAAAGTTCCCGGTGCGACCGGGAATAATGACATAACTGACAATGGGTCAGGTCCTACTCCGGGAGATTGATGTGGAGAAAGAAGAAAAAGTTTCTGAAGTCGTTGCCGAGGATACTGAAAAGGCCGAGGTAACTGAAGAAGAAAAAACCGATGGTGACGATGGATCAGTTGAGCCTGTCGATGAACTGGAAGTGGCAAGAGAAGAAGCCAGGGAAGCCCAGGATAAACTGCTGAGAGTTGCTGCTGATTTTGAAAATCAGAAGAAAAGGCTCCTGCGGGAGAAGGAAACCTCCCTCAAATATGCCGAGGAGAACCTTATCCGGGAGATTCTGCCGGCCATCGATAATCTGGAAAGGGCCATGGGCCAGGACCAGAACGGCGAGGATTTCGGCAAGCATCTGCTGGAGGGGGTCGAATTGACCCTGAAGGGCCTTCTGGGAACCCTGGAAAAGCTGGGGCTTAAGCCGCTGGTCAGTGTCGGCGAGCCGTTTGATCCCAACTTTCATGAAGCGCTGGTTATGGAAGCCAGTAAAGATGTGCCGGAGCAAAGGGTCATGCAGGAATATGAAAGAGGTTACATGTTGAAGGATCGGCTGCTAAGAGCAGCCAAGGTTGTAGTGTCAAAAGGTGATGTCGAGGAATAGTCCTTTTTCATCAGGGGCTGCCAAGTTCATAAATTTTCGAGAAGTAAACGAATTTTTTTATATCAGGAGACCAGGTTATGGGAAAAATTATTGGCATAGATCTTGGAACAACTAACTCATGTGTCGCGGTCATGGAAGGCAGTGACCCGAAAGTTATAACCAACGTGGAAGGCAATCGGACAACCCCCTCGGTTGTGGCCTTCTCGGACGGAGGTGAGCGTCTGGTGGGCCAGGTTGCCAAACGGCAGGCCGTGACAAATCCGACCAAAACCCTGTTTGCCATTAAGCGGCTGATTGGCCGCAAGTTTGGTGACGCAGAGGTAAAGAAGAGTATTGAAGTAAGCCCCTTCGAGATCGTCAAGGGCAAGGAAGGTGATGCGGTAGTCGAAGTGGACGGCAAGTCTTATGCCGCCCCCGAGATTTCGGCAATGATCCTCGGTAAAATGAAAAAGACCGCCGAAGAGTATCTTGGCGAAGAGGTCACCGATGCGGTGATCACCGTCCCCGCTTACTTCAACGACAGCCAGCGTCAGGCTACCAAGGACGCCGGTAAGATCGCCGGGCTTAACGTCCAGCGGATCATTAATGAGCCGACCGCAGCTGCTCTCGCCTACGGTCTTGACAAGAAGGGTGAGGAAAAAATCGCCGTGTTTGATCTCGGCGGTGGTACTTTCGACGTATCCGTTCTGGAGATCGGCGACGGCGTCTTCGAGGTTAAATCGACCAATGGCGATACCTTCCTCGGCGGCGAAGATTTTGATATGCGGATCGTCAACTGGTTGGCGGATGAGTTTAAACGGGACCAGGGTATAGATC
>JBDLIW010000248.1:0-2503 GCA_039714695.1 Thermodesulfobacteriota bacterium
GTTCTGGTTGATATTGAAGCCGATTCCCATGGAGGAAAAGCCGACGTTGCGGAATGAGTGGCGGAAATTCGCCCCCGAACTCCAGAAATGGACCCGTTTATCCTGGATTTCCTTGATCTGAAAATGGAGGGATGCGGCAAGTTCAACGGAAAAATTATCCTTGATGAGCATGTTCGGCTCGGCCTGCCAGGAGACGACCGCTCCGGTCTGGGCGGCATCAAGGGCAAGTGCATCGGGGAAAAAACGGTAAATGGATTTGAGGGTGGGCACCGTGGAAAAAAAATCCGCCCAGGTATCTTCATCCTTGGTCTTTTTTGAATTAACCAGAATGGAGGCGGCTTTCAGCGGTTGTTCAAAGTCGCCCTTGTCCCGGGTCTCGAGATCAATCAACCGGTTGAGGGCCTGGTACATCAGATCTATTTCCCAGTTTTCCCGGTTATTGATCATCTTCCTGATCTGGGGGCTGAATTTATCTTTATCGTCTTCAAGGATGGAGAGGAATTCGTCAAAATTACTGCTCTCTACCTTACGGATGGCTCTGTAGACAGCAAAGGTAGCGGTTGATTTGTCAGCCTTCGGGAAGCGGGCGATAGTGTTTGCCCAAGGCGGGGTGCCTTTCTCCCAGGCAAGAAATTCCCCGACCAGTTGCAGGCTTTGATCGTTCCGGCTGGCCTCACTTTCAAGATCGATAGTGTTTTCGGCCAGGGCCAGAAAAAGTTCTGCTTTTTCGGTTTCGGTACAGGTCCGGTCGGTTGAGGCCGGTGAAAACATTTTCGGATTACACCGGTAATCGACGATATTCATCAAACCGTCGTATATCCCGACTCCATAATCATAAGATCTGAAGGCCGGGTCGAAAAAGGCCCCGAAATGTGAGATGTAGCTGCCGGTTAGGGGCGGGAAGCGTCGGGTCAGCAGGAGGGTCCGCCGCCGGTTTTCATTATTGGTTTCTTCATCCGGGCCGCCGATGGCAAACTTCTGGAGCAGGGTCCGGTAAAGTTCGCCATTCATCAGGGTGGCAAAGGCCGGGGTCCAGGTGCCCAACTGGTTTTGCAGAGTCAGTGAGCCGCTGTCCCTGCTCTCGGTATCTGAAGTCGGCATGGTCGAGCGGCGATTGGCCGGGTCCATATATACGTAGTTGGCGGCCCGGGCTTTACCATCGTTGCTTTTCTGGTCTATCATGTCGATGGCCACGCCGATCGGTACGTTGTCGAAGGTACCGCCGTCTATAAAGAACCCGCCGGACAATAGGTAGTTTTCGGGGCAAATCCCATAAGATACTTTGGCGGCGGGATCATTGACCTGTTCGGAGACGCAATATTGCATGTTGACCCGGCCGAAGGCCATCGGGAAAGCGCTGGAGGCGAGGGCTGCCCGCATAACCTGATCAAATTTCACCACCCCGGCCGACTCGGGCATAAAAAGGTGCTCCATGGCATTGCCTTTCTTTTCTGCATATTGCCGGTCGTTTTTGAAGATCAGTCGGGCATGATTTTCACCGGGAGTCTTCTCCGTCGTGACTACCAGGGGAATAACAAAACGCTGGGAATGGACCGACTGCAAGCCGGTCGTGGTGGGGAATCTGGTCTCAAGGGGTTTGCTGCGGGTGACGATCAGGGCGATGTTCAGGCGGATATTTTCTTTGTAGCGGGGTTCTTCAGCCAGAGTCTTCAAGTTTGCGATAACTTCGGTGAAGACCTGTCTGGAGAAAAGAGAATCTCTTAAGGTCTCCTTGCCGCTGCCGCCGAGATCAAGTTCGAGCTGGTCATATTGTGACTGTTTATCCGGCATCAGGTCCTTGATGTCGATATTCAGCCAGGTTGAGCGAAAGAGGTTGTGATCTATCTTTCCCCAGTCGTCAAAATCACCATGTTCGGCAAAGCGGATAGCCGAGATGATGGTGTTGATCGCTCCGGCGGAGGCGCCGGTAATTGCTTCAAGGGGGTAGTCGCCCTGGTTGTCCTTCAGATTCTCGATCAGGACCCAGTTCAGGCCTGCTTCGTAAACGCCCAAACTGATTCCACCGGAAATGGTCAAGGCATAAGGAGTCTCTTTTCCAGGGGCGCTCTTTTGGGCAATGGCGGCGAACGGTACGATGGAAAAGAGAAATAATGTCAGGATTGTCAGGGCGGCAACGTTTTTCATATAGGCTCTTCCTTGGCTTATTAACCTATATATGAACCACTTTTTTGGGTAATCAAAGAGAAAAAATAAATATTCTGGCCGGATTGGTGATGAAAGCGGGAAACAGGAGACAGGAAACAGAAGTCAGGATTCAGGATTTTGAATACTTTCTGTTTAATGAGTTGTTCAAATCTTATTCCGGCGTCCCATCCAGGTTACCACTCCGAAAGTGATTAGCAGTAACGGCAGGGTCGTAAGGTTGATAATCTCCCAGCCGGCAAAAAAAACAATCGCCCCGGCGGAGAGAGAGGCTGTGGCCTGAAAACCGTAAACGGTGAAATCATTAAAGGCCTGGGCCTTGAATCTTTCTGCCGGGCGG
>JBDLIW010000249.1:0-2447 GCA_039714695.1 Thermodesulfobacteriota bacterium
CCAATCCCTCTTTCTTGTCATCCTCTGGCTCAGCATTGTCTTTAGCCGTATCCGGCAGTTCCAGGTCGCCCCGGTCAGCTGAAACCAGTTTTTTTCCTTCAAACTCGCCAAGGTGGCTCATGACAAAATCGTCAATCGGTTCAAGGGTGTATATTATCTCCAAATCCCTTTTCCTGAAGGCTTCGATATAGGGGCCTGCTTCAATCGCTTCACGACTCGGGCCGTTGATGTAATAAATCTCTTCCTGGCCCTCCGCCATTCTGGCCACGTATTCGGCCAGAGAAACCATCTTGCCGGCTTCGGTGGCTGATGATTTAAAACGCAAAAGCTTACCGAGTGCTTCGCGGTGAGTAAAATCGTTGGTTACCCCCTCTTTGATGAAAATGCCGAACGTATCCCAGAACTCCTGATACTTTTCCGGTTCTTTACCGGCTACCTCCTCAAGAGATTTGATATAGCGCTTGGTCAGGACCTTATTGATCTTCAGCAATAAGGCGTTGTCCTGCAGGGCCTGCCGGGAAATATTCAGGGGAAGGTCTTCGCTGTCCACTACCCCCTTCAGAAAACGCAGCCAGTCGGGAAGGATGTTTTTGCTGTGCTGCTCAATCAATACTTTCTGGCAATAGAGGCTGACTCCGGGATCCATCCGCCCGAAACCAAGATTTTCGAAATTCTCTTTGGGGGTATACAGGAGTGCCTTAATGGCAAGGGGCGCATCCGCTGAAAAATGCAACCGGTAAGTAGGCTCATCACCGGCGTTGCCGATAAATTTGTAAAATTCGTTATACTCCTCTTCTTCTATCTCGTTTTTGCTCCTCGTCCAGAGGGCCTGGACCGTATTAACCTCTTCCCCGCCGACCTTGATCGGAAAAGAGACAAAGCTGGAATACTGATTTATTATCCGCTTGATAGTCCCTTCATCCGCATAATTATGGCAATCTTCCTTGAGCTTGATGATGATCTTGGTGCCCCGGTGGATTCCTTTACAGGGGGAAATCGTATAACTGCCGGTGCCGTCCGAGGCCCACTGATGCCCTTCATCGTCGACAAGATAAGAGCGGGATTGGACCTTCACCTCCTCCGCAACCATGAAAGCCGCATAAAAACCGACCCCGAACTGGCCGATCAGACTAACATCCTTCTGGGCCGCATCACTTAATTGGGTGAGAAATGTTTTAGATCCTGAGTGGGCAATTGTACCCAGATTATCGACCAGTTCATCCCTGCTCATCCCGATCCCGGTATCGGTGATGGTCAGGAGATGTTCTTTGTCATCACAGTCAATCTTGATATCAAGCGACAGGTGATCGTCAAACACCTTCTCTTCAACGATACTCTGGTGCCGGAATTTTTCGAGAGCATCGGCCGCATTTGAGATCAGCTCTCTGAGAAAGACATCCTTCTCCGTGTAAAGGGAGTGGATAACTATATCGAGCATTTTTTTGACTTCGGCCTGGAACTCTTTAGTCTCGGTCTTGGCTGCCATTATTCTTTTACCTTATGGTGAATATTTCAGATTGTATGTTTTACAGGAAACTCAAATGTGATTCGAGGGGCGGGGCCATAGGATATCTGCAGCCCAATACCACCCCGCAATTAATTATACTGGAGGGGCAAACCGGCCCGTTTCCAGGCCGAAATTCCACCTTTCAGATTGTAAATCTCGGGATAACCCTTAGCTGAAAAATACCTGCCCACCCCAAAACTACGGCCGCCGACGGCACAGATCAACAGCATGGGCCGGTCTGCCGGCAAGGAACTGGTCCCTTTGGCCAGCTTCGACATTGGAATAAGGACCGAGCCGGCAATAAAACCTTCTTTAAGTTCACCGGCTTCGCGCAGATCCACCAGCAACAGATCTTTCCTCTCAGTAATAAGACTCCGGGCCTCCCGAGAGCTGATTGAGCGAAAGATGGGAGCGGACCGCGAAGTTTTCGTAACCGGAACCACTTGCCGGGCAGATGCCCCGGCCGCCTTGGTTTGTTCAGACGTCTGTTCTCCTCCGGAACAGGCAACTCCGGTCAGCAGTAAAAATAGTGAAACAAAAACTGTAATAATTCTTTTCATTACTCGCACCTTTAGTTTTAATAGCCACAACCTGATCCCACTGGGCTTGGTCTACAGAAGTTTTCGCTATATGATATTCCTGCCATAATGACGGGTTGAGTAATCTAATCACAGCTTTCTGCCAATGCAAGCCGGACCAAAAAAAATTATTTATCCATGAGCAATCTCGCTATTCTTCTTATCGCCCTGGCCCTGGCCGTTGACGCCTTTGCCGTCGCCCTGGCTACCGGAGTTTCCCTGCCTGAAGTCGGTTCCCGCCATACCTTTCGCCTGGCCTGGCACTTCGGCCTTTTCCAGGGAGGCATGAATATCTTGGGCTGGGCTGGTGGCCTGACCTTTCGTTCGCAAATAGAATCTTTTGACCATTGGCTGGCCTTCAT
>JBDLIW010000250.1:0-2415 GCA_039714695.1 Thermodesulfobacteriota bacterium
AGGCGTGGGCGATGGTGAAGATCTCCTTGTCGCCCCGGCCCGACATATTGATGATGATTGCCTCGTCCCGGTTCATCTCCGGGGCCTCCTTAAAGGCCTGGACAAAGGCGTGGGTCGATTCGAGGGCGGGGATGATCCCCTCTTTTTTCATGGTCAGCTCCAGCGCTTCCATAACCTCCCGGTCGGTGGCCGCCGCGAAACGGACCCGCCCCTTTTCCCAGAGGTCGGTGAGGATCGGCGAGACGCCGACGTAATCGAGGCCGGCCGCCACCGAATGGGTGTCGAGCATCTGGCCGTCGGAGTCCTGGAGGAACATGGTCTTGTAGCCCTGGGCGACCCCGGCGGAGCTGTCTTTGGCGGCAAGTCGGGCTGCATGCTGCCCCGAATCGATACCATGGCCGCCTGCTTCCACCCCGACGAGCTCCACCTCCCGGTCATCGAGAAAACCCTGGAATATGCCCATGGCGTTTGAGCCGCCGCCGACGCAGGCAAAGACCCGGGCCGGCAGTTTGGTGTGGGCCTCGATAATTTGTTTTCTTGCCTCCTGGCCGATAATTGACTGAAACCAGGCAACCATCTCCGGAAACGGGTGGGGACCGCAGACGGTGCCCATCACATAATGGGTGTCGTCCATCGAAGTAACCCAGTCGCGAAAGGCCTCATTGATGGCGTCTTTCAAGGTCTTTGAGCCGCTGGTTACCGGCACTACGGTGGCGCCCATCTTTTCCATCCAGAAAACATTGGGCCGCTGGCGCATTACGTCTTCTTCGCCCATGTAGATTGTGCAGTCGAAGCCGAATTTGGCCGCCATGGTGGCGGTTGCCACCCCGTGCTGGCCGGCGCCGGTTTCGGCAATGACCCGCTTTTTGCCCATTCTTTTAACCAGGAGGCCCTGGCCCATGACATTGTTGGCCTTGTGGGCCCCGGTATGGTTCAGGTCTTCGCGTTTGATGAAGATCCGGGCGCCGCCGAAATGGTCGGCAAGGTTATCCGCCCTGGTCAGCGGGGTTGGCCGACATGAATAGGAAGACATCAGCGAGAGGTATTCCTCCCAGAAAGCGGGATCGTTTTTGGCCTCTTCAAAAGCAGTGTTCAGCTGCCTGAATGTCTCATACAGGACTTCGGGGATAAATGCTCCGCCCCATTGGCCGTAGTATCCTTTGTTATCCATCTGCTATTATCCGTTCAAATTTAAGGGGTCTTTGCCCCGGGAGTTCTTAAGGAAACAGACACCATAGCGTTTTTCAGCAGGTTTTTCAAACGCCATTTATCTTGTCTGATTATCATCGAAGTTTAGATTTCTTTCTGACTATAAAACAATGTGGCTCTATATGAAATTCAGCTTAGCAACTGGATCCCGGCTGAAAACATGCCGGGATGACGGGCCGAAGGTTTTAATCGTCATTCCGGCAGGCTTCTAGCCTGAGGTAAGCATAGACTCCGTTCCATGAATCAACGAGCAGAAAAAGATTATTAGCTGAGTTTGCTTAATAGCCACATAAAACAATATGTCATTTCGACCACAGGGAGAAATCTTAAGCACAACAGACCAGATTTCTCACATTCGTTCGAAATGACACAACTGGCTGTGAGATCGCTGCCCCCCAAGGGGACTCGGAGTGTACCCCAAGGGTACTTCCTTCGGGGCGTCGCATGCTCCCTTACCTCCTTCGGGCGCGTTGCCTTAGGTTCCTCGCGATGACGCAAGTTCCGTCATTGCGAGCAAAGCGAAGCAGGTAAGTGAGCGTAGCGAAACTCCGATCTTGTCCTTTATAAGACAAAAAACCGTGATACCAATTAATTGTAAACAATCAGCCCCACAGTTGCTGAAAATTAGTGATAGTCAGATTTGTTTAGGGGCACGGCAGAAAGCGATAACCAGACGAGGATCAGCGGTCAATAGTACTGGCAAGACCGTTGATGTCACAGCCGTATTTACTACCGAGCAGATCCATTTCCAGCTGGAAGGCCAGCCAGCCTTTCTGGATGGTCAGCGGGATTGTTACTTCCACCCCTTGGCCGCCGGCTGCTTCCTCACGCGAGACCAGGAAGATGTTCAGGTCGCTGCGGAGATTGAAAATGTCTTCTGAAAACTTGGAGCCGAGATAACGCTTCCCGGATAAGGCCTGGGTGCCGGGGCTTGCCGGGAAATAGCAGGCGCCGATCTTTTTCCGGTGATCAAGAACCAGCACGCCTTTAATGCCGGCCAATTCAGGGCGGAAGTCATTGAAATAGTCTTTCATAACCTGCTTGGCTTTCTTCCGGTTGTAGCCGGCAAGGGCAGGGCGCAGGGCAAGTTGCAGGGCGGTTGAATCCTGTCTGATCCTGGCTATGACGTGTTCGCAGCTCGGGTTGTCCGGGTCGAGGTAGGTGGCCGTCGGGTTGGCGGTAAGTTGCTGCCAGAAGAGCCATCCG
>JBDLIW010000251.1:0-2366 GCA_039714695.1 Thermodesulfobacteriota bacterium
CGGATTGCAAGACACCCCTCGGTTATCTGATCCTGATCGGTGACGGGCTCCATAATTTTATTGGTGGTCTGGCGGTGGCCGGGACTTTTCTGATCGACATCAGGCTTGGGATCACCACCCTGCTGGTTGCCGCCGCCCATGAAGTGCCCCAGGAGCTGGGAGATTTCGCGGTGCTGATTCATGCCGGCTGGAGCCGTAAAGCTGCCTTGTTGTTCAACATGCTGTCCGGCCTGACTTTTCTGTGCGGCGGACTGGTAGCCTATGGGGCAGCAAGAACTCTTGATATTGCTTTCCTGGTGCCTTTTGCGGCCGGTAATTTTATCTACATCGGTGCCTCCGACCTGATCCCGGAAGTAAATAAGCACAAACACCTGATAGAAAACCTCAAGAATTTTCTGGCTGTCATCCTCGGTTTGCTGTTGATGTTCCTCCTTCGGCATTGATTCCAAAGGTAATCCTGTCATTTCGAGGAACTTGTGACGAGAAATCTTAATTGTCGCAAACTGATAGCAAAGGGCAAGATCTCTCAGGCTCCGCCGTTCGAGATGACATTAATTTAATTTTTTATTGAGTTGGAACTATTGAGTTCACTCAAGACATCTCGGGAAAGCGGACCACCGGGGTAAGACGGCCGGTGAACCGCTGGTAGTTCTCGTTCGGGTAGCCGAGGGCGATTACCGAATAGATCTTTTCCTCCCTGGGGATATCAATGATATCTTTGATTGCCGGTTCGCTCTGTATGGCAGAGACCGCGAAACCTATCGGACATGACCCGAGTCCCATGCTGTGGGCGCCCAGCAGGATGTTCTGGGTGGCCAGCAAGGCATCTTCCGCCGGGCAACTTGCCCCGGGTTCGCTGCCCACCAGGATTACGGCCGGGGCACCGTGAAACAGCAGGTCCCGCTCTTCCTCCTCCCATTCGATCAGCCCCCTTTTTACACTTTCATAGTAACTATGGTAGTAAGTGCCCAAGGTGTTTCCGCCAAACAAGCGGGACATCAATCTCAGCAGGGGGTTTTCGGACATTCTGTTCAGCTTGTGAAAAAACAAGGCGATCCGGCTGCCCAGTTTTTTAACCTGGTCCCGGCGGTCGAGAACGGTAAAAGTCCACTTCTGGCAGTTGGTGCCGGAAGGGGCGGTAATGCCGATCTTGACCAGATCGTTCAGGGTATCGCGACTGATTTCCCGGTCCTGATAATTTCGGCATGACCGGCGGGAGGCCATCAGCCTGACCAGTTCTGCGGTGTCGAATTTTCCCCAGGCCAGCCACTTATCCACCGGACCGAAGTTGTTATATTTCAGGTTCGCCAGGTCTATCGCCTTTACTTCAATGGCCTCGGTCGGGCAGACGGCAGCGCAATGGCCGCATTGCAGACAATTACTGCCCGAGACCACAGCTTTGCCTTCTTCCAGGCTGATGGTCTGGTCGGGGCACACTTCAAGGCATAGGCCGCAGCCGGTGCACTTTTGTTGATCGATTATGGTGGTGATCTTGTCGTTCATTTTATATTCCTTGCAGGGAGTCATGCATATTATCGCGATGGGAGCCGGGCCAGTATATCCGGTTGCAAGCGGGGCAGATATGGAAATCAGCAAAATACTTTTTGGTCAGCGGTTCGAGGCGGGCAACGATATCTTTTTTGGCCACCGGCTGCAGTACTTCATTGCAACAAAGACAGTGGCTGAAGGGTTTTATGCTGCCCTGCAGGTTGTATAACAGGATGATTTCCCGTAACTGATCGGCGGGCATAATGCTTCTGATCAGCCTCCCGTGAATAACGGTTTTTCGTTTCAGCAGAGCCCGGTCACGGGTCAGGAGGATTCTTTCTTCCAGCTGGGCTTTTTCTGCCAGCGGTTCATCATCCATCCACTGATCAAAGAAGGTATCGAAGCCGGCCATCCTTAAAAGGCGGGCCAGTTTGCCGACATTGGCGTCAACCGCAAAGGATATCTGCTTCAGAGGAGCGCGGAGGAGATTTTCTTCGGTAAGGTCTACAGGAGTCGGGAAAGGATAGACTTCAAGCCGGTCTTCCCCTGCAACAATATAAGCGAAGGTTGTCGGCTGGTTGTTAGCCGTCAGCCGGAAGATTTCCGGGTGGGGAACTCCCAAAGCTTCGAGGAAGTCTTTGATTGAGGTCCTGCGGGTGAGATCAATTTCAAGGCTGCCTTCATTCCTTTGTTGTCTGGGGAGAAAAAGGGAAAGGTCGCCATGGAGAATTACTTTTACCGGCAAGATTTTACTCCAAAGCCGTTTCGTATGCCTGTCGGGTTTCTTCATTAAAGCAGACCAGCACTACTTTCGTCAGGTTCGGATTGGCGGCGAGCGCCTTTCTGGTTTCCCGGATGGCGATAGCTGCCGCTTGCTC
>JBDLIW010000252.1:0-2355 GCA_039714695.1 Thermodesulfobacteriota bacterium
GCGCCCATCCAGGCAAGGCGCGAGCGAGGAGCCGGCGGAGCAGCCTGGTAGCGCTGTGAGCAGGCACCGCAGCGAGCAACGCCGCCTGATGGGATGGATAGGACTTATGTCGCTATGTATAGATAGCGTCATGCAGAGCATCTTGAGTCTGTGACAATAGCTGTATAGCAACAAAACCCTGATAGTCTAAAGTAATTGCAATTTTGCTTAAGTTTCTTATCTTGTAAGGTTCTTATGCCGATTTTTCCATTCAGCACTAATGGTTTCGGCATCATCTTTTGCTATTTTGCTAATCTGGAGGTTTGACAAAGATCATGGCACGAGCCATAGAAATTTACGATACAACGCTGAGGGACGGCACCCAGGCCGAAAATTTTAATCTTTCGGTTGATGACAAGGTGCGCATTACCCATGTCCTCGACGATCTGGGTGTTGATTATATCGAAGGCGGCTGGCCCGGTTCAAACCCCATGTCGGTTGAGTATTTCCAGAAAATCAAAGGGGTGAAACTCAACCATGCTAAAATTACCTCCTTTGGCTCTACGCGTCGAATAAACAATACGGCCGATAAGGATGGTAGCGTTCAGGCCATGCTCCAGTCAGAGACGCCGGTTATTACGATTTTTGGCAAGAGCTGGGATATTCATGTCACCGATGCCTTAAATATTACCCTTGACCAGAATCTTGAAATTATCGAAGACACCCTGGTTTACCTGAAGAGCCGTGTTGATGAAATAATCTATGACGCCGAGCATTTTTTTGACGGTTACAAAAACAACCACGAGTATGCCCTGGCAACGCTGGATCAAGCGGTAAAAGGCGGTGCCGAAACCCTGGTTCTCTGTGATACCAACGGCGGTACGCTGCCGCATGAACTGCCGGCCATTCTGGAGACGGTTCGGAAAAGATATTTAGACTCCAAAACTAAGATCAAACTCGGTATTCACTCGCATAACGACTCGGAGACAGGGGTGGCCAACGCTCTGATTGCTCTCGGCCATGGGATCGATCATGTCCAGGGGACCATCAACGGCTTTGGGGAGCGCTGCGGCAATGCCAATCTGACCTCAATTCTGCCGGCCATTATTTTTAAAATGGATCTTGACTGCCAGGCCAAGGACCACATCGACAACCTCTATCCCGCCTCCCGTCTGGTCAACGAGATGGCCAACTTGCGCCACAACCGTTATCAGCCCTATGTGGGGGATTCAGCTTTTGCCCACAAAGGGGGAATCCACGTCAGTGCGGTCAAGCGCAACCCTCTGACCTATGAACATATAGAACCGGAAAAAGTTGGAAATCATCGGCGTATTCTGATTTCAGACCAGTCAGGTCGTTCAAATATCCTCCATAAGGCTGAGAAATGGGGGATCAATATGAGATCTGGAGACCCGTTGCTGGCCTCGATTATGGGTGAGTTAAAAGAGAAAGAAAACCAGGGATATCAATATGAAGCGGCCGAAGCCAGTTTTGAACTGCTGATGCGTCACGCCCTTGGCATCCAGCGGAAATTTTTCAGGATCGAAGGTTTCCGGGTGATGAACAACAAGTACCGGATGGATCGACCACCGCTGACCGAGGCCACCATTCGACTTTATGTGGGCGGCCATGAAGTGCATACCGCATCGATGGGTGATGGCCCGGTAAATGCGCTGGACCGCGCCCTTCGCAAAGCCCTGACCAGGTTTTACCCGATTCTCGAGGAAATGGAGCTTACCGATTACAAAGTTCGGGTCCTTTCCGGTGAATACGGAACGGAGGCTAAGGTCAGGGTTCTGATCGAAAGCACCGATGGCAAATGCCAGTGGCGAACGGTTGGGGTATCGATCAATATCATCGAAGCGAGTTGTCAGGCCCTGATCGACAGTATCAATTACAAATTGATGAAGGAAGAAAACGACTCAACCAATTGATTGTGGTTCTGCCCTGGCTCTATTATCTGCTCTTTCCTCTTCTATTTAAGACTTTAATTAAAAACTTGCATTCCTGCATTTTTTTGATAGTATTGGCGCCAAAACAGGAGACACCATGAAACTGAACCGTAGAAAATTTATTACCGGTACGGCTGCTGCCGGAGCTCTTACCTTTTTACCCAATGTTCAGGCCGAGGCGGCAATTCGAGACGATTCTTATGCGACCTTGATCGACTTGACCAAATGCGACGGCTGCGAGGGAAAAGATATGCCGCTCTGCGTATCATCCTGTCGTCAAGGAAGAGGAAAAGATTTTCCCAATCCACCGGAAAATCAGCTGCGCGATTACTGGCCCCAGAAAAAACATGAAGACTGGTCAAAAAAGCGCCATATCAGCAACCGCTTCACGCCCTATAACTGGATCTTTGTGCAGAAGGTGGAA
>JBDLIW010000253.1:0-2280 GCA_039714695.1 Thermodesulfobacteriota bacterium
CCAGCCGCCAGAGAGCCGAAACGAGATCATCCTCAGGCTCGTCAGGCATCTCCCGGTAGTGATGGAAGGTCTGGAAGAAGGTTTTCAGTTCGTCCTCTCCCACCCCTTTTGCGAACTCCAGCCATCTGAGCCCATCCCGATACATTACATAGGCAGGGTTCTCATCATTGGCCGATCCGTCATAGATGACATGGTCATCGTACATGAACTTGGTTTTATTAATTTCGAAACAGAGGTCACCGAACTGGTCAACAAAATTTACAACTGACCTATGCACGCCGGCCAGCATATTGATGGTACTGGCATGATCGGGAGGGAAAAGACCGAAATTCCTGAGAGCTGCAACAAGGGCACTTACAGTCCTTTCAGCTGCAGAGATTTCCGCAGGATTGGAGGAATCTGGCAAATCATCAGGACTTATGTCTCTTGAATCCACCATTTTCATTCCTGGAAAACAAAGTTTAAAACCAGAAAACAACGTAACCTACATATTGACCGTTACTATTAAGATAGAATACTAATTTTCTATCGAATAAACAATTTTTTTAAGCACTCGAATGCCACGTTGTGGCATTTAATAAATCTGATACCTGGCCAGGACTCCTTCCAGTCCGCCATTTTTCAGTGGTTTTTTCAAAGACGGTTTCAAGCCGATCATCTTGAGCATCTCCCGACGGCCAAAATAGAGATACGCATCTGACCCCTGGCAGTTATGTTTTAAAAAATCACCGAAATCCTTCAGTAAATCGGCGGTTACCTCCCGGTTACCAAGCCTGATGCCGTAAGGAGGGTTGCTGACAATGATCGCATTCTCAATCTGTCCGGCATCATGAAAGGCACAGCGCTTAATTACAACATCTTTCCCCCCCGGCAAGAGATTGAGGTTTGATCTTGCCGCTGTTGCCGCTTCTTTGGATATATCCGATCCGTAAATCATGCCTGGAGAAAAATCCTTGATCTTAAGATCTATTTCCTTACGGGTTTTACGCCACGCAGCCCTGTCAAAATCGGGCATATTTTCAAAACCGAATCTTTTTCGTAAGTAACCGGCCGGCACCCTGCCCTCTTTCATCAACGCCTCGCAGAGTAAAGTACCGGAACCACACATGGGATCGACCAACGGTCTGGAGCCATCCCAGCCGCTAAGTCTTATAATTGCCGCAGCCAGCGTCTCCTGAACAGGCGCCTTGACTGAATTCTGGCGATACCCCCGCCGATGCAGCGAGCCGCCGGAAATATCCACACTGATGATCGCCCGGTTCTTTTCGATATAGAGATTCAACTGCAGATCAGGATTTAAGCGATCGACATCAGGCCTGCTGCCGAATTTTTCCCTGAAACTGTCCACCAGTGCGTCTTTCAGGGTGAGGGCTGCATACTGAGAGTGCTTTATACGGCTGTTGGCCACCGTTGCCGCTATAGCAAAGGATCCGGACTTACTGAGGAGCAGTTCCCAAGGCAGCTTCAGGGCGGTCTTATAAAGATATTTGGGACTGTGGCAATCAAAGGAAATCAGGGGAGCCAGGACCCTGCTGCAAAGCCTGGTCTGGTAGGTTATCTCACAGACCTTCGCAGGCTCCGCAGTAAAATATATTCCCCGGAACGCCGGCTCGGGATCAATTGCCCCGAGAGAGGCCAGCTCTCTGACTCCCTCCTCTTCCAGCCCCTCTGCTATCTGGGCAAAATATCGTTTGTATTTCTGGTAGGCGAAAATCGGCCCATGTAAAGAAGATCTTTTCACAACTTTCCCATCGGTATTATTAAAGTGTTAATAAAAGTTTATCGTACCCCTGGCAAACCTGTCGGCAGTCATGGTAGATTTACGAGAGACAACATAGGTTGTACTGTACCCTATTGAATATCCAACAACAACCGGACCTCACAATGGGCACCAAAAGACAGGAGCTAAAAGAACTCCTGACAAAAGAAGAGCTGAGCAGCAAGGAAATCTCAAAGCTGCTTTCCATCAGAGAAAAAGAGGTCTTTGCTCATCTTGAACACATCGCCCGCAGTCTCAGCGGCAGCAGAGAACGTTTCAGGGTGACGCCCTGTCAATGCCTGGCCTGCAATTTCACTTTCAAAGACCGGAAAAAGCTGACCAGACCCGGCAAATGCCCGAAATGCCGCCAGACCAGGATCATACCCGCCACCTTCAGGATCACGGAGAAGTAAGGATAAAACTATCAGGGCAAACTACTCCAGAGTTCAGTTGTCATCCCTCTGATCGCAGACTCCATTCCCTCCATACTTTCAAGTAGAGCAAACTGGATCATCGCCCTG
>JBDLIW010000254.1:0-2268 GCA_039714695.1 Thermodesulfobacteriota bacterium
TCCACCCTGGCCAAGCACGGCGATGCCGTCCTAAGTGTTTCGGTGCCGAAGGAAGCCTGCCCCCTGGGGTTGGCCCCGACAGCCAGTACCACGGCAGCTTTGGCCATGGGCGATGCCCTGGCGGTGGTGCTGCTGAACTGCAAGCAGTTCAAGGCCAGTGATTTCAGGCGGAACCATCCGGGCGGCAGCCTCGGGGAGCGGCTCAAGGTAGAGGTTTCCGAGGTGATGATCACCGGCGACGACGTTCCTACGGTTACCGACGCGACCCCCATGTCCGAAGCCGTCGATGTAATGAATAAAAAAAATCTCGGTGCGGTCCTGGTCATGATCAAGGGAGAACTGGCGGGGATTATCACCGATGGCGATATCAGGCGTTTGCTCTCCAAGGGCGAAGCGGTTACCGCCATGTCGGTCTCGGAAGTAATGACCGGAGGCCCCAAGACCATCGCGGCCGACCTCTTGGCGGCGGATGCCTTGAGTATCATGCAGCGCCACGAGATCACCATCCTACCGGTTCATGATCAGGATGGCCGCCTGGCCGGGGTCCTTCATTTGCAGGACCTTCTCGGCAAAGGCGAGTTTAGGTTCCTGGTCTGATTTCAAGGGCCTGTTGCGAGTAACTGAAGTGCTTCTGCCGGGCTTCTCCTGCGGTTGACAAAGGCCGGGCTATTGGGTACCTTTCCCGATTGCCCGTTGAAGTTTCGGGTTTTTTTATCGTTAATACGGCTTGTGCGCAGGCCTTAATATTTTATTTTTTGAGATTTAAATTTTTAACTATTTTTCAAGAGGTTCTTTATGGGAATTACCAGTAAGGAGATTAATGCTTCTTTCAGCGCCGAGGTGACCGCCCTGCCGGGCGGGGAGCACCTCAACAGCTGCTTTTCCTGCGGAGCCTGCAGCGGAGTCTGTCCTGTGAGCCAGGCGATTCCGGATTTTGACCCACGGAAGATCATCCACATGATCAGAATGGGGTTGAAGGACAAGCTGCTGACCTCCGAGTTGATCTGGCATTGCTCCAAGTGCCGCAGCTGTGTGTTTGTCTGTCCCCAGGATGTGCGTTTTGCCGATATCATGGACGCTGTTCGGGAGATGGCTCTGGACCAGGGAATTGTTACCGAACAGGATTTGGTTGATAAGGGCAAGGTCGTCTGGGTAGAGCGGGATCAGTGTGTCGCCTGTCTGACCTGCGTCAGGGTTTGTCCGTGGCAGATACCCCAGATCGATGACAAGGGAGTTGCGGTCATCGATCCCAGGAAATGCCGGGGCTGCGAAATCTGTTATACCGAATGCCCGGCCCAGGCCATTAAGATGAACGAACCCGAGGACGATCGGCTGATAGCCGCTTGCGGAACCGGAAATTAATTGGAGATCGAGATGAGTTTTACTCCTGATATACAGATTTTCTGCTGCCACTATACCTCGCAGCAGGCGATTGCCGAAGGGGCCGCCGGTCTCAAAGAGGACGGCTTCCCGGAAAATGCCACCATCAATCGGGTAACTTGTGGCGGGAAACTGCAGGTCAGTGCCCTGTTGAAAGCCTTCGAGGACGGCGCTGATGGTGTAGTCGTAATCAGCTGTCCGGAAGATCAATGTCATAACGTGATGGGCAGCCAGCGGGCGGCCCGTAGGGCGAGGGCAGTTCGCAAGGCCCTGCAGGAACTGGGGGTCGAAGGTGAACGGATCGAGATGTATCAACTCGAAAGAGGTTTTCACCCCGAGTTTGTCGAGGCGGCCGTAAAGATGGATGAAGCGGTAAAGGCCATGGGGGCCAGCCCCTTCAAAAGCGAGAAGAAAGCTCCGGCCAAGAAAGCGCCTGCCAAAAAGGCTGCACCCAAGAAAGCTGCTGCCAAGAAGGCGCCAGCCAAGAAAGCTGCCGGCAAACCGGCGGCCAAGAAAGCTGTGGCCAAGAAAGCTCCGGCCAAAAAGGCTGCTGCCAAGAAAGCGCCAGCCAAGAAGACGGCAGCCAAGAAGGGAGGTAAGAAAAAATGATTATCGCAGAACGAAAACCTGTCGATGAAATAGTGGATATGGTCTCCGATGCCAAGCGTGTTCTGGTCCTGGGTTGTCGGGGTTGCGTTTCAGTATGCTCCGCCGGAGGTGAAAGGGAAGTGGAGATTCTGGCTTCCCTCTTGCGCCTGGGTTGCAAGAAAAAAGGCCAGGAAATCGAGACCGTTGAAGGGACCCTGGTCAGGCAATGCGACAAGGAGTATGTCGAGGAGATTGACAAGTGGGATGGCCAGTATGACGCCATCGTTTCAATGGCTTGCG
>JBDLIW010000255.1:0-2255 GCA_039714695.1 Thermodesulfobacteriota bacterium
CCAGGAACCGGATGCGTGTTTCCGGGATTAATCATATCGGCCTCAAGAGAAACGGTGTTTCTGCCGAGGACATAAAAAAATTGCGCGGTGCCTTCAAAATAATTTTTCTCAACCAGGATTTACTGCTCAAGGAAGCTCTTGAAGTGGCATCAAATGAATATCCGGATTGTGAACTGGTCGATCATCTGATTGATTTTATCAAAAACTCCAAGCGAGGCGTGGTAAGGAGTTTCAGCGAAGATGAGTAAAATAGGGATAATCGCCGGGGGGGGGCAGTTTCCCATCCTGTTCGCGAAAGCCGCGAAGAAAAATGGCCGCCAGGTCATGGTTGTCGCCCACAGGGGAGAGACCTTGCCGGAGTTGGTTGAGCTGGCTGATGAGGTTTGCTGGGTCAAGCTTGGTCAACTTGGGAAAATCATCAAGTTTTTTCGGAAACAGGGGGTTGACGAGGCAGTCCTGCTGGGGACCATTACCAAAACGAGAATTTTTAGAGATATTCTGCCTGACATCAAAGGTCTGGCCATGTGGAACAAGCTGAAAGTTCGGCATGATGATTCGATTTTAAGAGCAGTTGCCGATTCACTTGAAGAAGAAGGGATAAGAATCCTTGAGTCAACATTCTATTTGAAAGATTTGTTGTTTCCCAAAGGATTGCTGACGAATCGCAAACCATCGGCGGAGCAAATTGCTGACATCAAATTCGGCTGGAAGATGGCCAGAGAAATCGGTCGCCTTGATATCGGCCAGTGTGTGGTAGTGAGGGACAAGGCGGTGCTGGCGGTGGAAGCAATTGAAGGGACTGATGCCGCGATTCAGCGGGGGGGCGCGTTGGGCAAGGAAAAGGCTGTTGTGGTCAAGGTCAAGAAGCCCGATCAGGATTTTCGCTTCGATCTCCCTGCTATCGGCACCAGAACAATTGAGAGTATGGCCGGCGTAGGGGCTGCCGTTCTGGCCGTTGAGGCTGGCCAAGCCCTCCTTTTTGATGCAGAGGCAATGATTGATCGAGCCAACGAGGCCGGTATTATTGTTGTTGGTGTAGAAGAAAGTAACCCGGGTGAACTGGATCTGGGCCTTTAATAATTCTATCTAGGTGTTTCATGGAAGCCATGATCCTGGCCGCCGGTCTGGGCACCAGGCTCAGGCCATTCTCAAACAGACGTCCCAAACCACTTTTCCCGTTACTGGGTAAGCCGCTTGTCCTCCATATCCTTAAACAACTAAGATCCCATGGCGTTACCTCTGTCATAATAAACGCCCATCATTTATCTGCCCAATTCCGTAGTCTCCTGACCGTGGAAAAGGATGTTTATCTCCAAGTTGAGGATGATATCCTCGGTACTGGTGGAGGGATGCGCATGGCGTCTCGCCACATGGGCAAGAAGCCGGTTCTGGTGGTTAATGGTGATATATTTCACTCGATTGATCTGACGGATATTTATCAAAAACATCTTGCCTCGGGGGCTCCTGTTTCCCTGGTAGTTCACAATCGTCCCAGATTTAATAATCTCAGAGTTTCCTCGACTGGCCGGATTAGCGGCATGCGTGTCTCTGAGGGGAGTGTTGATTCCGAAACAGGAGAGAGGCTTATGGCCTTTGCCGGGATCCATGTGATTGCCCCAGGTATTCTTAAAAATATACCAAGCGGTTGTTTTTATGACATAATTGATTTCTATAGAAAGTTGATTGGTGACGATGCGGTTATTAACGCTATAGAGGCCTCCGGCCATTTTTGGAGCGATATGGGAACGCCGGAGGATTATCTTGATTTGCATAGGGCATTGCTGACCGATAAAAGTCTTCCTTTGCCCGCCGGATTTTCTCGTCCTGATGGATCATTTTTTCGTCCTGATGATGTGGACGTGGGTCCGCTGGTGGAATTCAAAGATTGGGTCAGCATTGGCGCCGGGGTCATAATTGGTGCGGGGGCAAAGATCTCGCGATCTGTTGTCTGGGATGGAGTTGTCGTTAACGCTGGCGAGGTTCTGGAGGATGAAATAATTGTCGAATGAGATAATTGTCCAGATAACCGGCGAGCAGCAGAAAAGTATCGAGGTCCTGCTCGGTAAGGCAGGTTTCAATCGGGGAGTTACTTCTGCTAATACCATGGGAGGAGATGGTTCCGACCGAACTTTCGTCCGGCTGATGTTCGGGGAAGATTCGCTGTTAGCCATCATCCCCGATTTAAATGCAGGGCATGGGCTTAATGAAGCGAAGTCTGCCTGGAATATTGGCCGCCATCTTATGGGATGTACGGT
>JBDLIW010000256.1:0-2249 GCA_039714695.1 Thermodesulfobacteriota bacterium
ATCGGTTTCATCAAATAAGAAAACTTAAAAGGGCTATCGATATCCGACAGCCCTTTTTTCACTATCCAGCAAGAACAGAATTCAGCCCCGCAGAACCTTGGCCGCTTCCTTGGCATGATAGGTGATAATCAGGTCAGCCCCGGCCCGTTTCATCCCGAGCAGGGTTTCCATCATCACCCGCTCGCCGTCGATCCAGTCGCGCTCGGCGGCAGCCTTGACCATACTGTACTCGCCGGACACATTGTAAGCGGCCAGCGGCAGATCAAAATTATCCTTAAGGTCGCGCAGGACATCCAGATAAGCCAGGGCCGGTTTGACCATGAGAAAGTCGGCCGCCTCGGCAACATCCTGATTCGCCTCACGCAAGGCTTCGAGGCGGTTGGCCGGGTCCATCTGGTAGCTGCGCCGATCACCGAATTCCGGAGTGCTTTCAGCGGCTTCGCGGAACGGACCATAGTAGGCGCTGGCATATTTAACCGCATAACTCATCACCGGGATATGTTCGAAGCCGTTTTTATCCAGGATATCGCGAAGCGCTGCAATCCTGCCGTCCATCATATCGGAAGGAGCAACGATGTCGGCTCCGGCCTGGGCATGGGACAGGGCCTCTGCAGCCAACAACTCCAGAGTCGAATCATTATCGACATCCCCGTCGATGATTACTCCGCAATGCCCGTGATCGGTATATTCGCAAAGGCAGACATCGGTGATAACATTCATCTCCGGCGCCTTGTTCTTGAGCTCCCTTATCGCCCTCTGGATAATGCCGTCTTTGGCGTGGGCCCCTGAGCCCATCGCATCCTTTTTCTCGGGCAGACCGAAAAGGATCACGTTGTTGACCCCAAGGTCCATGCACTCTTTAGCCTCTGCCCCAAGCTGATCCACCGAGAGTCTGAAAACACCGGGCATAGAACTGACTTCGTCTTTGACATTTTTGCCGGTTTGAACAAAGAGAGGATAAATAAGATGGTCGGCAGAAAGGGTGGTTTCCCTGACCAGGGACCTGAAGATTTCATTCTGTCTCATGCGACGGGGGCGATATTCCGGAAAGACCATCAGAGCAACTCCTGTGAATTATTTTACTGTTCGATATGCGGAGGAATACGTTCAGGTCATCCCCGCAACTTATCTGAAAAAGAAGCTAACTTTTTACACTATAAAACGACTTTCAACCAGTTCGACTGAAAATCAGCCGCTCATGCTCATTTATCCTCGTCAACACCAAGGCTCTTGACCTTTTTGTGGAGATGACTGCGTTCCAGGCCGATCTCTTCTGCAGTCTTGCTTATATTACCTTCATTTTTATTTAACCGGGACTTAAGAAATTCCCTCTCGAACGCCTTCCGGGCCTCCTTGAAATTCCCGACCAGAAAAGGGGCGTTCCAAGCCGGCTCGCCACCGGCAACAGCCGGCCGCTGCCCACCGGGCAAAAGACCCACCACGTCATCGCGACCTATCGTGTCACCGGGCGTCATGATAACGGCCCGCTCGACGAGGTTGCGAAGTTCACGGACATTACCAGGCCAGTCATGCCCGAGGAGGGTGCTGAGGCCGCTGTCGTCGAATTTCTTCTCCCCCAGGCCTTTTCGAGCCATATCCTGCAAAAAATCATCGACCAGTAAAGAGATGTCCTCAAGGCGACTGCGCAATGGCGGCATCTCGATCGGTACCACGTTCAAGCGATAATACAGATCGGCCCTGAAGTTGCCAGCTTCAATCTCCTGTTCGAGGTCCTTGTTGGTGGCAGCCAGGACCCTTACATCGACAGAGATGGTTTTACCGCCGCCCACCCTCTCAAATTTCTGCTCCTGAAGAATCCGAAGAATTTTGGCCTGGGTCTTGAGGCTCATATCGCCGATCTCATCCAGAAAGAGCATGCCGCCATCCGCCTGATCGAATTTACCCCGGCGATTACTGGCCGCGCCGGTAAACGAACCCTTTTCATGGCCAAACAGCTCACTTTCGATCAATTCCTCGGGAATGGCTGCGCAGTTGAGCTCAACCATCGGCTTCTGGCTGAATTTGGATAACTGGTGAATAGATTGGGCGACGATCTCCTTGCCGGTGCCATGCTCACCGCGAATAAGCACCCAGGCCGAAGTCGGCGCCACCCTCTCAATCTGTTCCCGTAAGTCCTGAACAGCCTGGGAATTACCGGTCAGCCCCTTTTGTTTCTTGGCCTTGGTGCGCAGAATCTCGTTCTCTTCCACCAACCGTGACATCTGCAGGCCATTATTGACTGCGACAAC
>JBDLIW010000257.1:0-2234 GCA_039714695.1 Thermodesulfobacteriota bacterium
AACAGCCTGGCAAAAACCACCCTGTTCCAGATTCTGGCCGGGGAGCTTGAGCCGGACAAGGGCACCTTCCGTTGGGGGGTCACCATCAGCAACGCCTATTTCCCGAAAGAGAATAATGAGTATTTCAATAATGATGAGCTTGATCTCATCGGCTGGCTGCGTCAGTATGCATCCCCCAAGGAGAATGAGAGTTTTGTCCGGGGTTTCCTGGGCAAAATGCTTTTTTGCGGAGAGGAAGCGATGAAACAGACCTCGGTTCTTTCCGGGGGCGAAAGGGTGCGCTGCATGCTTTCCAGGATGATGCTTTCCGGCGCCAACGCCCTCATCCTTGATGAACCCACCAACCATCTCGACCTTGAGTCAATCACCTCCTTGAACGACGGTTTGGCGGATTTCCCGGAGGTGGCTCTCTTTGCCTCCCATGACCATCAGTTGGTCTCCACCGTGGCAAACAGGCTGGTTGAAATCACTCCGGACGGCGTCATCGACGTGATGATGGACTTTGACGATTATCTGGCCATGAAGGAAGAAGGTCAGGTCGAAGAGAACGACTTTCAGGAGAGTCAGGCTGCTTAACGGTTTTGAAAAGTAGTTCCTGTGCCCTGCCATGGCAGGGTGTTTATTATTGGCCCGTACCTTCGCAGCAAAAAAGCGATACTCCCGGGCAATTATCAGATTACTCTTTAGCTCGGAAGAACGAACATCATGAAGAACACATTCGCAGATTTTGGCATTAACAACGATCTCCTCAAAGCACTGACTGCCCTGGGATTTGAAGAACCGACCCCGGTTCAGGCCCAGGTTATTCCGGTAATGCTGGAACAGCAGGGAGACCTGGTAGCCCTGGCCCAGACCGGCACCGGTAAAACTGCGGCCTTCGGTCTGCCCCTGATCCAGCTGATCAATACAGAAGAGAAGCAAACCCAAGGGTTGATCCTCTGTCCTACCAGAGAGCTCTGCATGCAGGTAACCCGTGACCTGGAAGCCTATGGCCGCCACGTTGCCGGTTTAAAAATACTGGCGGTTTACGGTGGGGCAAGTATTGAGCAGCAGATTAAAGTCCTGCGCAGGGGGGTGCAGATTATTGTCGCCACTCCGGGTCGCTTGAATGACTTGATCCGGCGCGGCCGGGTAGACATCTCCAAGGTGCGTTATGCGGTGTTTGATGAAGCCGATGAAATGCTGCAGATGGGTTTTCAGGAGGAATTAAACTCCATCTTGGCCAAGACTCCAAAAGACAAAAAAACCTTGCTGTTTTCGGCCACGATGTCGAAGGGGGTTGCCGCCATCGCCGGCAAGTATATGTCCGACCCTGTTGAACTGACCGTCGGGCAGCGTAATGCCGGGGCTGAGAATGTGAATCACGAGTATTACATGGTCCAGGCCCGGGATCGCTATCCTGCTCTGAAGCGAATTGTCGACAATTGCCCCGACATCTATTCCATAATTTTCTGCCGGACCCGGCATGAGACCAATGATGTTGCCCATAAATTGATTCAGGACGGGTACAACGCCGATGCCCTGCATGGGGATCTGTCCCAGGTCCAGCGCGATCAGGTGATGAAGAAATTCCGCAATGGGAATCTACAGATCCTGGTGGCAACAGATGTTGCCGCCCGCGGTCTGGATGTTAATTATCTGACCCATGTGATCAACTACAACCTCCCCGACGATTTCGCCAATTATACCCACCGGAGCGGACGTACCGGCCGGGCCGGGCGGAGCGGGACCTCGGTTGCTATCATTCACCTGAAAGAGCAGTTTAAAATCAGGGAAATTGAGAAGAAAATCAAAAAGAAGTTCAAGCAGTGCCGGGTTCCTTCTGGAGTGGAGATTTGTAAAAAGCAGTTGGTCCGCCTGGTTGACGTGGTCAGCAAAGTTGAAGTGGACCACGAGCAGATTGATCCGCTCTATGCAGAAATTGCCGGCAAACTTGAAGCCATGGATCGTGAAGAGCTTATCAAGAAATTCGTTTCTCTGGAGTTTAACCGCTTCCTGAAATATTATAAAAATGCTCCTGATCTCAATATTAGAGGTGGAGAGAAAAAGAGGCCGGTTAAAAAAGGAAGACTGCGTGGCGAGCGGCCAAACAATACAAACCACAGCCAGAAGTTTACCAGGTTTTTCCTCAATGTAGGCCGGCGGCAGGGAATTATGCCCCAGGAACTGATTGGCAAGATCAATGGTATCCCCGGGGGCGGTCGCATTAAGATCGGCAAGATTGACATCAAGCG
>JBDLIW010000258.1:0-2056 GCA_039714695.1 Thermodesulfobacteriota bacterium
TTTATGCGTCATGGTTCTTTCCTGTGGGACATTAACTGGGACACCATGGTTCTGCAGATCCACTACCGATTGTGGGAATGGCTGCTTGGTTCATTATTTCTGGGCCCGGCTCTTGGCCTGCTCGTGGGCGGGCTTGTTTATTTCGGGATTAAGAAAATCAGAACGGGTCGGAATGGGGCCTGTGACGCACTGGAGAAAGGGTGAGTAGCGAACGTTCCGGCCTGTTGCGTCACCTGGAGGCCCTTGGTCATAATATATTCTACGTGGTCCTGCGGATTCTGGGCCAGGCTGGCGCTTACCTCCTGCTGGTGCCGGTGGTTTTTACCTATGTGCTATTCAGCCGCAAGATCCATCAAAATTGCGGCTATTATCTGCATCGCCGCTTTCCTGATCATGGTCCCCTCCGGCGCTGGTTTGATACTTACCGGCTGGTGCTTTCTTTCGGGCAGGTTCTGGTCGATCGCGGTTGGCTTGGGGTCAGTCGGCAGGCAAAGCTTGAGGGTGATCTGGCTGGCAAGGACGAATTGTTGAAAATGGTCAGTAAAGGTAAAGGGCTAGTTTTGCTGATTGCCCATGTGGGAAACTGGCAGACAGCGATGGCTCATATTCACGGGTTGGAGGTGCCGATAAACTCCCTGATGCATTATGAGCAGGAAGCGGTGGCCAAACATTATTTCGATCTGCGCAAGGATTCGATGCCCTTCCGGATTATCAATAGTGACGGATTCATGGGAGGGATGATCGAATCAACCGCCGCCCTGCAAAGAGGGGAAGTGGTGACGATCATGGGAGATCGCTATGCCGGGGGGCCTTTTTCGAAGGTGGATTTTCTCGGGGCGACGGTGCGATTGCCGGCCGCCGCCTACAGCTTGGCCTCGGCTACCGGGGCGCCGGTGGCTATCCTGCTTGCCGCCAAAACAGGGCGCCGGACCTACAGCATCAGATTGTGGGATGCCTTTTATCCAGAGGCGGGTGACCGAACCGGGCGGCGGCGGGAAATAGACCAATCCGCCCACCGTTTTGCCAAAGTTATGGCCGACTATGTTTCGGAGTATCCATACCAGTGGTATAATTTTTTTGATTTCTGGAGCCAATGAGTTGAAATTTTATTAAAAAGATAGTTCCGGTCTACATCCGAGATGTTGCCTCGGGACCGGCAACTGGATTAAATCTGAACTAATAGACGGAGATATTACCGAGATGGAAGAACTAAAAAAACAGATCAAGGAAATGGTCGTCAGGGATCTGAAATTGCAGGGAGTTAATCCTGATGAAATTGACGATGATGCAGCCCTCTTTGAAGAAGGTCTGGGGCTTGACTCTCTGGATGCCGTGGAACTTGTTGTCCTGGTCCAAAAACATTTCGGGGTGCAGATCGAAGATATGGATGAGGGGCAGGCCGCTTTTCGATCAATCAAGACCCTGGCCGAGTTTATCAAAGCCAGGCGCGATGCTTGAACTCCACCAGACGATTTGAGTTGAACAATTTATGATGGGCAATCGCGTAACGGAAGACATTATCTCCCCCGTAGCTATTACCGGCATGGGATGTATGGCCGGAGGCGGGAGCAACGTCGCAAATCTCTGGGATAACCTCCAGCGGGCCGAGGTGAACTGTCAGCCGGTGCCGGGGTACCTTTTCAAGACAATTCTCGGTTATCCGGTTTTTTCGGCTCCTGCTGATCCGCTTACCGATGCGGCCCGGTCTTTTATCAAGGAGATTTCTCCCGACTTTAACGAGAGATCGGTCAGTCGTACGGTCCTGCTGGCCTGCAGCGCGGCCGTCGAGTCTTTACTTGAGGCGGGGATTACGCCCGAACTTCTGGCTTCCGTCAGGGTCGGGATTGCCATGGGGACCACCGTCGGCTGCACCTTTCACAATGAAGAATATTATAGTGCCTGGCGGGCGGGTCTTAATCCCGACCTTGAGCCGGTCCAGTTCTATCTGGGTGGCAATGTATCTTCAGCACTCCATCGGATCCTGAAGACCAAAGGACCATCAGCAGTGGTAACCAATGCCTGTGCTTCGGGAACCGATTCCATAGGAGTCGCCCGT
>JBDLIW010000259.1:0-2018 GCA_039714695.1 Thermodesulfobacteriota bacterium
TCTACCTGCCGGGCCGGGGTAAAAAGAAAAAGAACAGCTAAGCAAACCAAGCATAAGACCATGACCGCTGCTCAACACAGCCATGACCGGGAAGAAACTACCATCGCCGCCATAGCTACGCCTCCCGGTCCCGGCGGCATAGGTGTCATCAGAATCAGTGGCGCGCGCGCCAAAGCTATCCTCGCCGCCCTTTTTCATCCCACCTCAAGCAAACCAATAGCCAGCCATCAGCTGACCTACGGCTGGATTATAGACCCGACCGACAACCGCCCCCTTGATGAAGTTATGGCGGTATTCATGGCGGCTCCCCGCACCTATACCCGTGAAGATGTGGTTGAAATCCAATGCCACAGCAGCTATCTGGTCCTGCAGGAAATCCTGAACCGCATCATCCAGGCCGGAGCTACCCTGGCCGAACCCGGCGAATTCACCAAAAGGGCCTTTCTGAACGGTCGCATTGATCTGACCCAGGCAGAGGCGGTCATCGAGCTCCTGCAGGCCAAGACAGGCGAGGGTGTGCAGCTTGCCCTCTCTCAGCTTAAGGGCGGTCTCAACGACCAGGTGCATACCATCCGCCAGGAACTGATCACCATCAAGGCAATCCTGGAAGTTGCGATTGATTTCCCGGATGAAGATGCTGAAATCATCAAGCCGGTGGAAATGGGCCAATCATTACAGGCAAAAATCATCTCCCCCCTGGAAGACCTGATAGCCGCAGCAGACCAAGGCAAAGTCTTCCGGGAGGGCATCTCGGTCGTCATCCTGGGCCGCCCCAATGTCGGCAAGTCAAGCCTCCTCAACAGTCTCCTTAAGGAAGACAGGGCAATCGTCACCGAAATACCGGGAACGACCCGCGATATAATTGAAGAGTACCTTAACATCAAAGGTATTCCCGTTAGAATCATTGATACGGCGGGGATCAGGGAAACGGCCGAAACGGTCGAGGAAATTGGCATCAGAAAAGCCCGCCAGCAGCAGGAAAGCGCCGATCTGGTATTAATGGTCGTTGACGGGGCCGCTGAACTGACCCAAGAAGACCGAAGCCTGGCCGCAAGCATCTCCGGCCAGCAGGCCATTCTGGTTATCAACAAAACAGACCTCGTGCCCGATAAAGACTTTGCTGCATATCGCCGGGAGTTACCCGATCTGGCCGCAGTCGAAATTTCGGCCAAAACCAACTCCGGGCTCCATGGGTTGGAGGATGCTATTTTTCAAGAAGTAAGTGAAGGGGTGGACCTTTGGGATCCAGGCCATGGATGTGTGCCGAATGTCCGCCAAAACAGCTCGCTCGAAAACGCCCTGTCGTCGGCCAGACAACTAGGTGAAGCGCTGGAGACCCTTCTACCTCCTGACCTGGCGGCCATTGAGGTCCAGTCCGCCCTCGACCACCTTGGGGACATAACCGGCGAGACCACCACCGATGATATTCTGGATGTGATCTTCACTAAGTTTTGCCTGGGGAAATAGTTGTGGCAGATAGAAAGCTTATCATCTCAGCAAAGGATATTGCCCTGCGCGTAGCAGATCTTGGCAAGGAAATTTCCAGCGATTTTACCGGCAAGCAATTACTGGTGATCGGCATCCTGAACGGGGCCTTCATTTTTACCGCCGACCTGGTCAGACATATCACCATACCACTGGAAATAGACTTTATCCGGGTGGCCAGTTACGGCTCAGCAACTGAATCCACCGGCGAAATCAGGCTGGTCAAAGACCTGGAGATTCCCGTCGAAGGAAAAGATATCCTGCTGGTGGAAGACATTGTCGACACCGGCAATACCATGGAATGGCTCAGCGAACACCTGCAGGGGAGGGGAGCCTCCTCCATCAGGCTTTGCACCCTAATAAGCAAACAGGAAAGGCGCGAAAAAAGCGTCCAGATTGACTATTGCGGCTTTCAGGTCCAGGAAGGTTTCCTGATCGGCTACGGCCTGGATCACGCCGAACAACACCGGCACCTGCCGGATATTTATCATTTGAAGAGTTCTTAGATACTGCCATAGTAAGCAAAGATGTAT
>JBDLIW010000260.1:0-1966 GCA_039714695.1 Thermodesulfobacteriota bacterium
GCCTTTCGTGACCGAATGGGGGATAATCCGGCGGCAAAGGCTGCAGTTGCCGCTGAGGCTGTGAAGCTTATTAAAGCTGGCGAAACGCTGTTGATTGATACCGGCTCCACCACTCTCTACTTCGCCGAAAAACTGACAGAGGTTCCCAATTTAACGGTGGTGACCAACTCCGCTGAAATTGCGCGAATTATAAGCCTTGCCAAATCGAAGTCAAAAACCTTTCTGCTTGGAGGGGAGTTTAATGCCGATAACCGGCAAACAGTTGGCAGCATGGCCATTTCGCAGATCCGTTCTTTCCGGGCCCACCATGCAGTTCTGACTGTGGGTGGCCTTGACCTGAGAACTGGAGTTATGGATTTTTGCATTGAAGAGGCTCAGGTCGCCCGAGCAATGATTGAACAGGCTGAATCCGTGACTGTCCTGGTCGATAGTTCCAAGTTCGGACGAATCGCATCATTCGAAGTGTGCAGCTTGAATCGAGTGAACCATCTCGTTTGTGACCAACAGCCTCCCGTTAAAATTAAAGAGGCGCTGCTCAAGGCCGGCGTTACTGTTCACGCTGTATCTCAGTAGACCCCTCTCCAGTGAAACGGATACCTACGAAAGCGTAATAATATATAGACCGATGATCTGGTCCTGGTGACTTATAAGGACATTACCCCTGCCATCTCTGCAGCCATCCATGCGGAAAGGGCGACAACCCGGTTGCTGGCAAGACCGATCTCCCAGTCCTTCTCAGATTTTTCTACCTCCCCCTAATCCGAGTCATCTCCCACCTGGTAACTTGTTAATATTTTAACATATAATACGTATCCATCGGACACGCCACCCGCTTGGGCTTTTATATTGACCGAACGGTCACTCTTTGATAAAGTTTGGTTATGGGTATTACAAAACAAAACAAAAACTCCCCATCGGCAACCGCCCGGCCGGCCCATGGCGGGCTGCTTGCTGATACTGATATTGCCATTATTGGCGGCGGGGTGGTTGGCTGCGCCGTTGCGCGCCGGATGGCACTGCAAGGTGCTTCTGTGGTTTTGATAGAGAAAGCCGCAGATATACTTGATGGAGCGAGTAAAGGAAACAGCGCCATCCTTCATACCGGGTTTGATGCTCCCGTAGGTACGCTTGAGTTGCAATGCGTACAAACCGGTTATGAGGAATATCTGGAAATTCGTGAAAGCCTCAATCTGCCACTTCTGAAGTCAGGAGCGCTGGTTGCTGCCTGGTCTGAAGAAGAAGAATCGCGCTTTTCCGATATATTAAAGAAGGGGGCCGAAAATGGTGTCAACGACCTGCGTCTCTTGAGTAAAACTGAGGCACTTTCTTTAGAGCCGAACCTGTCAGAAGATATTCGGGCCGCCATCACTGTTCCCGGGGAATATGTAATCGATCCCTGGTCGGCACCACTTGCCTATTTAATGCAGGCCCTCGAGAACAGCGGCAAGGCACTATTCAATGCCAGGGTTACCGGTGGTGAGTTTACTGGATCCAGATGGATCCTTGACACTACGAGAGGGAAAGTCCGGGCAAGCCATGTCATAAACAGTGCCGGTCTCTACGGTGACATTGTTGATCATGATGTCCTTGGAGCCACCGAATTTAAGATAAAACCACGAAAGGGGCAGTTTGTAGTCTTCGATAAGGCTGCCAATAAACTCGTCCGTTCAATTGTCTTACCTGTACCAACCAAGAGGACAAAGGGTATCGTTCTTTTTCCGACTATCTTTGGAAATTTGATTGTTGGTCCCACTGCAGAGGAGCAGGAAGGAAGGGATGATGCTTCTGTGGACAGAGAAACATTAAATGATCTACGTGCCCAGGCCATTAAAAAGCTTCCTGCCCTTGCCCACATTCCTGTAACTGCGACCTATGCAGGAATCAGGCCCGCCACTGAAAGACCTGAATATAGAATTATTGAAGACAGGACACAAAATTGGATAACACTTGGCGGAATCCGATCAAC
>JBDLIW010000261.1:0-1772 GCA_039714695.1 Thermodesulfobacteriota bacterium
TGACCCGGAATTTCCAATGTATAAAACTGAAACGAGATAAATTAATGCCGCCAAAAAAAGTAAATTCTAAATCTCTTGAATCCTGGATCTGGGACGCTGCCTGTTCTATCCGAGGAGCCAAGGATGCAGCAAAATATAAAGATTTTATCCTGCCGCTTATTTTCACCAAACGGCTCTGCGATGTTTTCGATGATGAGTTGAACCGGATTGCCAAAGAAGTTGGTTCGCGCAAGAAGGCTTTTCAGCTCGTTAAACTCGATTGGCAGAAATGCAGTGATAAGAAAAAAGCAATGGTTCGTTTTTACTTGCCGATCGTACCAGATGATCCGGATGAAAAGGTCTGGTCGGTTATTCGTAAGCTTTCAGACAAGATCGGAGAGCAGCTTACTACTTATCTTCGTGAGATTGCCAAGGCAAACCCATTATTGAGTGGTATCATCGACCGGGTTGATTTCAATGCCACCACCCATGGTGAGCGTGATCTCGATGACGATAGGCTCTCTAACCTTATAGAGGCTATCAGCACCAAGAATCTTGGTCTTGAAGATGTTGAACCAGACATAATTGGCAAAAGCTATGAATACTTAATTCGTAAGTTTGCCGAGGGAGGCGGCCAGAGCGCCGGTGAGTTCTATACTCCTCCTGAAGTCGGGATGATCATGGCCAGGGTTATGGGCGCCGAGCCCGGGATGGAAATTTACGATCCCTGCTGCGGTTCCGGTGGTCTGCTCATTAAGTGTGAGATCGCCATGGAGGAAAAGATGCGCAATCAGGGAGAGAAGACGTACTCTCCCCTGAAGATATTCGGCCAGGAGTACACTCCTGAAACCTGGGCCATGGCCAATATGAATATGATCATTCACGACATGGAAGGTGAGATCGAGATCGGTGACACCTTCAAACATCCCAAGTTCCGCAAAAAAGGGAAGTTGCGCACCTTTGACCGAGTTGTCGCCAATCCCATGTGGAATCAAGACTGGTTTACCGAGGCCGATTACGACAATGACGAACTTGACCGCTTTCCCTCCGGGGCAGGTTTTCCTGGGAAATCATCTGCTGACTGGGGATGGGTGCAGCATATGCTGGCCAGTCTTAATGATAAAGGCCGTGCTGCGGTAGTTCTTGATACCGGGGCCGCTTCGCGTGGTTCGGGCAACGCCGGGACCAGTAAGGAAAAAACAGTACGCAAGTGGTTTGTTGACAACAACCTTATCGAGAGCGTTCTCTATCTGCCGGAGAATCTTTTTTACAATACCTCGGCTCCCGGCATCGTTCTTTTTCTCAACAAGGCAAAACCCAAAGACCGGCAGGACAAGGCCTTTCTGGTTAATGCCAGCCAGGTTTTTGAGAAAGGCGACCCCAAGAATTTTATTCCCGATGATGGCATCGAGCGGCTTGCCGACACCATCACGAACTGGCAGGAAGAGGAAAAACTGAGCCGCATCGTCGATAACGCCGAACTTGAAAAGAACGACTACAATATCACCCCCAGCCGTTACATCCACACCGCAGATGCCGAGACCTACCGGCCCATCCCGGAGATTGTGGCGGAACTGGCAGCCATCGAGACCGAGGCCCGTGAGACGGATGCGGCGTTGAAAGAAATGCTGGACCGGATTATGGAACGAAGGTGATTATAGCAATTTATAGACATTTATAGCAGGTTTGCACTATAATACCTTATAAGTTGCTAGAGATTGATAAAAATCGTATGGAGTCAAGCTGATGGACCCGATCAAGAATCCATTTTCGCCAGGTGCTGGGGCCCCCCC
>JBDLIW010000262.1:0-1667 GCA_039714695.1 Thermodesulfobacteriota bacterium
CCGGTGATATTTTCTTTAATCACTCCCGTCTTCTGGAGCGTGCTTCAAAGGTTAACGATGAGCTTGGTGCCGGTTCTCTGACCGCTCTGCCGATCATTGAAACCCAGGCCGGTGACGTTTCCGCCTATATCCCGACCAACGTTATTTCAATCACCGACGGTCAGGTTTATCTTGAACCGAACCTGTTCTTCTCCGGTGTTCGCCCGGCGATCAATGTCGGACTTTCCGTCTCAAGGGTTGGTGGCGCCGCCCAGGTCAAGGCCATGAAACAGGTGGCCGGAACCCTTCGTCTGGATCTTGCCCAGTATCGTGAGCTGGCGGCTTTCGCCGGTTTCGGCTCCGACCTTGATGCTGCAACCCAGGCCCAGCTGACTCGTGGTGAGCGACTGGTCGAGCTTCTCAAGCAGCCCCAGTACCAGCCGCTGCCGATGGAAAAACAGGTCACCATCCTTTTTGCTGGTGGCCGTGGTCACCTGGACACTCTGCCCGTCGACACTCTGGCTGACTTTGAGAAAGAGCTTTATGCCCATGTCGAGCAGAACGACCCGGCCATCTTCGATACCCTGAAGGACAAGGAAGAGATCGATGATGCCCTGGAAGAAAAGATGACAACCACCATCTCTGCCTTTGTTGAGTCGTTCAAGGGCGCCAGAGGACTCAACTAGCAGGGGGATGAGCTCTAATGCCTAGTTTAAAAGATGTTCAAATGAAGATCGTGGGGGTCAAGAAGACCTCCCAGATCACCAAGGCCATGAATATGGTTGCGGCCGCCAAGCTTCGCGGGGCCCAGCAGAGGATGGAAGATTTCCGTCCCTATGCCGACCAGTTCAATAACGCCATGACCAGCATGTCCGCCAGCATGGAGACCTCTCTTTTTCCTCTGATGGAAGTAAGGGAAGTCAATTCCGTTGAGCTTGTGGTTGTTACTTCCGACCGTGGATTGTGTGGCAGTTTTAATGCCAATATCCTCAAAATCGCAGAAAAAGAGATGAACCGGCTTGAAGCGGAAGGCAAGAAAGTTTCCTTCGTCTGTATTGGCAAGAAGGGCAGCGCCTACTTCAAGAAGTCCGGCAAGGTCAGAAAGTCCTACCCTGATATCATGGGTACGTTTCAGATGTTCAATGCCAGGGAGATTGCCCAGGAGGCAGCGGCTAATTTTCTGGCCGGTGAAACGGATGAGGTCAATCTGGTTTTCGGTCAGTTTGTCAGCGTCGCGGTTCAGCGTCCGGCAATGAAGGCTCTGTTACCCATTCAGCCCGTTGCCGGAGATGAAGCAACGGCTGATGCGGGTGGCGATTTCATTTACGAGCCGAGCCCGACCGAAATAATGGATGTTCTCCTGCCGCTTTACCTGAATGTTATGGTCTACCATGCCGTGCTTGAAGTCGGCGCCAGCGAACATGCCGCCCGGATGACGGCCATGGATAATGCTACCAACGCCTGTGCCGATATTGTTACCAACCTGACCCTGATCTACAACAAGGCCCGTCAGGCTGGGATCACGGCGGAGTTGATGGATATTGTGGGTGGTGCTGAAGCCCTTAAAGGTTAGGAGATAAATCTTCAGGATCTGCAGCCGTTGCTGGCAGGCTTGATTGAAGTAAAAAAAGCTTAGGAGGCTTGATGTCATATGAGTGAGCAAAATGTAGGAAAAATTGTCCAGGTTA
>JBDLIW010000263.1:0-1648 GCA_039714695.1 Thermodesulfobacteriota bacterium
TAATGGAGTTGTCATGGTAACAATCGACCAGACCCTTTTCCAGCCCGGCAACCAGGCTGGCCCGGGCGTATTCCCGGGCCGCATGGATAGCGTCCACTTCAATCTCCGCAACCAATTCCGCCAGATAGTCTTCGGATGGCAGGGACATCAGCTGGGCAAGATATGAACCATCCATCTCACCCCGAAGGGCAAGCACCTTTTGGTAAGGAGTGATAAAATAATCGGACAGGACCAGCTTTCTTCCCGCCAGATAATCATCGATCAACGAACTGATGACCCGAACGGCCAGGTTCTGCCCCGCCTCCCAGCGGCAAAAGGAATCACTGTCATTGGCCATCAGCATGGCCAGTTCATCATCGCGATATTCGTATTCGATCCTGACCGGCGCCGAAAAACCGCGAAACAGTGAGGGAACCGGTTTTTCTTCAATGCCGGTAAAGGCAAACTCGGCTTCTCCGTCAACTATCTCCAGCAGTCCGCCTTCCGTCCCATCAGCCAGTTTAAGCTCTAGCTCTCGGCCATCTGCGGTCAGCAAGCCAACCGCCACGGGGATATGCAGAGGTTGCTTTTCGGCCTGGCCCGTGGTCGGGTCGTAGCCCTGGCTGAATTTGAGAATAAAGGTGGCTTTCTCGGGATCATGGGAACCGGCAACCCTGACTATCGGAGTGCCGGCCTGGCTGTACCAATTCATAAACTGGGCAAGGTCACGGTCGCCTGCTTCGGCCATCGCGGCCAGAAAATCCTCCACCGTCGCCGCCTTTCCGTCATGCTGCTCAAGGTAAGTACGCAGACCACGTCGGAAATTGTCCTTGCCAAGCAGGGTGTGAATCATCCTGACCAGTTCCGCCCCTTTCTCGTAAACCGTAATCGTATAGAAGTTGTTTATCTCCATATATGAATCGGTCCGGACGGCATGGGCCATCGGGCCGCTGTCCTCCGGAAACTGCCGGCTGCGCAGAAGCCTTACGTCATTGATCCTTTTGACCGGCCGCGATGTCATATCAGCGGAAAACTCCTGGTCGCGGAAGACAGTCAATCCCTCTTTAAGACTCAACTGGAACCAGTCCCGGCAGGTCACTCGATTGCCGGTCCAGTTATGAAAATACTCATGGGCGATAACCGCCTCGATATTCTCATAATCGACATCAGTAGCTGTGGTCGGCGTGGCCAGAACATACTTGGAGTTAAAGATGTTAAGCCCTTTGTTTTCCATGGCGCCCATGTTGAAATCGTCAACCGCCACCACCATGTACTGGTCGAGATCGTATTCAAGACCGAAGGTCTGCTCATCCCAGGCCATAGCCTTTTTCAGCGATTCAAGGGCATGGTCGCAGCGATCAAGGTTATGCTCCTCGACAAAGAACTGCAGAGCCACCCGGCGCCCGGAAGCGGTAGTGTAAAAATCCTCAACCTTGTGGAGCCGTCCGGCAACCAGGGCAAACAAGTAGCTAGGTTTCGGGAAGGGGTCCTGCCATTTAACCCAATGCCGACCATCCTCAAAAAGCCCCTGATCAACCAGATTGCCGTTGGCCAGCATGACCGGATATTTCCCCGGTTCACCGATAATGGTGACTTCATAGCTACTGAGAACATCGGGCCGGTCAATAAACCAGGTGACCCGGCGAAACCCCTCGGCCTCGCACTGGGT
>JBDLIW010000264.1:0-1609 GCA_039714695.1 Thermodesulfobacteriota bacterium
CTCACCATCACCGCCAGAGCTTTTACGTCAACCGGCTTTTTGGCAAATCTCTTGATCCCAATTTCTTTGGCAACTTCTTCGGTAACCACGGAACTATAACCGGAGCAGAGAATTATCGGGATATCAGGTCTTATTTCCATCATTTCTTTGGATAAATCCAACCCGGTCATAATCGGCATTGTCTGGTCGGTTAAAATGAGATCAAAACTTTCCGGATTTTCCTGGAAAGTTTCAAGGGCCTCTATGCCACTGACTTTGGTGATAACCTGATAGTCAAGGCTTCCCAGGAAGATTTGCAGCATCTTTAGAATAGCCTCTTCATCGTCGACCACCATGATTCGTTCATCGCCGCGTGGCAGCGATTCTGTGGCCCCGGCTGGGCCCTCTGTAATGACTATGTTATCTTCGTTTGCCGGGAAGTACAGGTTGAAAGAGGTGCCTTTTCCCGGTTCGCTTGCTACCTTGATCATCCCGCCATAGCTTTGCATAATGCCATGGACAACAGAGAGCCCCATACCGGTTCCCCGGCCGTGACCTTTGGTGGTGAAGTATGGTTCAAAAATTCGCTTCACTGTTGCTTCATCCATCCCGCAACCGGTATCGCTGACGGTCAGCACCACAAAGGCCCCCGGTTGCACCGAAATTTGTCCACCGATCTCTTCAGCAGTTAACAACTGCCGGGCCAGTTTGATCAGAATCTCGCCTTTCTCGTTTTCTATCGCATGCAGGGCATTAGTGCAGAGGTTGACCATGATCTGATGCAGATTGGTCGGGTCGGCCAGGATTTTTCCACAATCCGGATCGATTTCTGTTTTGATGGCTATGGTGGTGGGCAGGGAGGCCCGCATCAGCTTAAGGGCCTCCTTGATAATAGAGGAGGGCGCAAAGGGCTTCAGCTTCTGGTTATTCTTCCTGCTGAATGAAAGGATCTGCCGGACGAGTTCCGTGGCCCGGGTGCCTGCTTTGTATATCTGGTCAACATTGTCCCGGGTTGAGCTGTTTTCCGGAAGCTCCATCAGGGTTAGTTCGCAATAACCGATGATGGCGCTCAGAATATTATTGAAATCGTGGGCAATACCACCGGCCAGGGTGCCGATTGCCTCCATTTTATGGGACTGGAAAAGTTCTTCCTCGAGTTTTTTCTGTTCGGTTATGTCCTTGGCAACATGGACCAGATATTTTATTTTGCCGTCTTTCTCAAACACCGGAGAGCTTGACACATAAAAGGTTTTTCCCAGTTTCTCATGTTTTATCGTGCCGGAATGGGCGCGGCAATCGGCAATTGTTTCAAGCTCCGGACATTGGGCACAGGGTTGATTATCTCCCCTGAATATTTCGTAGCAATATTTACCATTCAGCGCCCCCGGTTTTACCTCAAAAAAATCATGGGCGGCCTTGTTGGTCCGGATAATTTTCATATCCTTGTCCTGGATGGTTATAATGTCGCTCATGGCGTCAAAGGTTGTCTCCCACTCCTCCTTGCTCTGGCGCAACACGGTCTCAACCTCTCGCTGGCGGCTGAGATCTCTGATCCCCATCAGTACGCCGATGGGCTTTTCAGCCCTATCGCGGATAATTTTCACCGTCACTTCGATAGGGTGGTCGGCAG
>JBDLIW010000265.1:0-1593 GCA_039714695.1 Thermodesulfobacteriota bacterium
TCTACAGAAAAGATCAAGAAGTCGAAAGCGAATCATAATATAGCCCTGGCCCAGAATCAGGATATCCTTAAGACCCTGGGAGAAACCAGGAAACAAAGCGGCCAACCCACGGTGTTGATTGGTTTCGCCGCAGAGAGCCACAACCTGGTTGCCGAAGGGCAACGCAAATTGGCCGAAAAAAACCTCGACCTGCTGGTTGTGAACGATATTACCGCCGATGATGCGGGCTTCGAAGTGGAAACAAATCGGGTAATTATTCTTGATCGTGATGGCGCTGAAGAAAAGCTCCCACTTTTGAGCAAAGAGGCAACTGCCAATCTGATCTGGAACCGGGCGGTCAAACTCCTGTCCGACTGACCTTCGATTACCATCTTACTGCTCTTTATAAATCCAGGCCCATAACATGTGGAAATCAAAAGATATTTACTACATCTCAGACAGCACCGGCATAATGATCAGCAACCTTGGAGAGTCATTACTCTGTCAGTTCCCCGAAATAAATTTTCATGAAGAAAAATTCCCATATGTGAGGACAGTCAAAGACGCCAGAAAGACTCTAAAATACATTCTTGACCAGTCAACAGGGAGACGGCCGATAATTTTCAGTACCATCATGGACACTGAAGTCCGCGATATATTCCGCTCACCGGAAGTCGAGTTTTTTGATGCGTTTGACTTCTTCCTTGATCCGCTTGAAACCTGCCTTGAAGCGAAAGCGCTACGGGTACCTGGATTTTCAAGGCATGGCGACGATATGACCATGTCAAAAAGGGTCGATGCCATCCATTACTGCCTTGATCATGACGATGGTACCAGGGAGGATGAATTTGACCAGGCGGATGTGATTTTACTCGGAGTGTCTCGAGCAGGAAAAACACCTGTAAGCGTCTACATGGCCACTCAACTTGGTTTAAAAGTGGCCAATTTTCCATTAACTGTCGAGTACCTTTCAAAACTGAAATTACCGGACAGCGTCATGAGGAACATCAAGAGGGCCGTCGCCCTGACGACAACGCCGGAAATGCTTCGTGGGATAAGAGAAAAAAGGTACCAGGGCAGCACCTATGCGAAGCTCACTACCTGTATTGAAGAACTGCAACAGGCGGAACAAATCTATCGCCGACATAAGATCCCGCTCATCTCCTCCGCCGGTAAATCAATAGAGGAAATAGCAACCCAGGTCACCCAGGAAATGGGCCTCGCCAGGAAGCCCGGCAGCGTCGGCTAGAATCGCCCACTAAATCAATCAACGGTTATTATTTCCAGCGGCTCAGCATATCCCAGCTCTCCATTGGCTTTCGCCAGATGACCTATCCGGCGCCAATCTCTGCCCAACAATCCCGCCCCATAAACGTCCATAGCGACCGGATCAACGCCGGCAACAATTTTATTAGGCGGGGGATCGCAAACCGGTCCCCAGAGATGTGCCTTCTGCATGCCTACCGTGGCATCCAGAATTGTAAAATCCGGAGTCCGGTAACGATTTAGATCGAGGATGGCGTCCTGGACGTTTTGATGAAAAGCAGCCTTCTTCCAGTGCCCTCCCCTTTCATAATGTCTGGGAGGGGCACAACCCATCATATTTTTCATGGT
>JBDLIW010000266.1:0-1569 GCA_039714695.1 Thermodesulfobacteriota bacterium
GGCAGGGGGGGCAGTATTTTGAAAATTCTTGATGCGGATAAAGTTTGTATCGTGCCCCACAACTTTCACAACTGTGAGAATACTGCTGATCAATTTCGGACATGTTTTTTCTCCCTTTTTTTGGGGGCCGTAATTGGCCCCTTATTCTGTTGGCCGGCCGACTTCAGCCGGGAGATTTCCTTTTCTGCAGCCCTTAATTTGGGTTTGAAGAGAATTTCCCTTGTTCTATCTTCCCGTGTGTCTCGCCTCTTGGTTTTCATTAGCTTTGGCTCCACATGTTGGGGTTATGGATGATTGATCTCAACCATTCTTCTTTTGTCGGTCCTGCTTTCTTGCCCATTCAGGCTCTCTCCGGTTTGAATATTTTCTTAACAACCTGCCGGTCATAATCAGCGTTGATTGCCTGCCGCTGCCGGTCATTTACATGTCGCCAATCAGATATTGGAACTATCTGCGAATTACTCGTAATCGTGAAATCACACTCCATGCCTTGTATCGGCTTGGTGAAATCAACCAGTTCTTTCGCCTTTGTAACCTTGCAGATAAAACCGTGCGGTTCGTTCTTGTCGAGGTTGATAGCTAGGCGCGGCTTCTCAAGAGTCATCTCACCACCTTTTGCAAAGTAATGACCCTGCTTTTTCTGCATGGCGATGACTGCGATACCAGATGACAGTTTCTTGTGGATGGCGGCGATATATTTGCCGGCCATAAAAAAGTCTTCGTTAACTTCCAGGTAATAGATAAAGTTGATACCATCGGGATCGATCACCCGGTCGTATGAATGGCTGCGCTCGAAGAACTTGACGTGCTCGACCCAATCTTTTGGATCGTCGCCAAACGATTTTATTCTGGCCACCAGTTCCTGCGGAGACATCTCTGAATTGAGATAAATTATTGGGGGCAACACCTTACCTTTCGTTAGAAAGGTGTTGGAGCGTAAAAAGTTCCGGACAATTGATAAATTGAAGAGTGTTTTTCCGGCATTGTTAGAACCAGAAACCAGGATTATTGCCCCCGGTCGAACAACAGCTTTCTCCGAAATCCTCAATGGTAACACGATGTTAAAAGGTTCTCCACCGGCTGCCAGTAGATCCATCGCTTCAGGTTCGCCTTCAACTATCTCCCAATGACCACGTTTCCCCTCTATCTTACTGATTTTACCTTCTTTTTGGTAATAGTAGAGAGCATCGCAAATTGTCTTTTTCTCCCGCCTGGTTCTGACGCAAAGCTCTGAATATACGTCATTATTTGTAAATGGTTCGGGGTCCATCTCGATAAGAGCGACTCGCAGGCCGGAGTCAACACCGGTGAATCCCATGAAGGCCATAGCCAGAATGCCCCCGACGATCAGGGTGATGGCGGCACCCTTAAAGGGGGTCGGAATGTCGCAAAGGTCCAGCTCTTCCCGGATGCCGGCCATGATGACAATGGCCAGCGTAAACCCGACACCGCCGAAAATACCCAGGGCCAGCGAACGACCCAGATCCCACTTGTCCGCGGGGTTGTCTACACCGACGATATGGCTCATGACGGTGAGGCAGGCAAACAGGATGGCGCAGTTGGCGGTGA